>JAOZTL010000040.1 GCA_029942205.1 Bacteroidales bacterium
TTCCTTAAAAAATCCTTTAATAGCGGTGTTATTCGCAGATTTTTTAAATTATTAAATAACAAAGCAACTTTGCCTAACTTATTATAGCTTATTTAATTTATATTCCTTAACTTATCATTTATTCTTAACTGTAAAAAACATTCAATAATAATGGGAGATTTAAAACTGTTAAAAGGAAATGAGGCAATAGCCGAAGCAGCTATCCGCGCAGGCGTAGATGCTTATTATGGCTATCCCATCACCCCACAATCAGAAATATTGGAGTATTTAATGCTCCAAGAGCCATACAAAAGTACAGGTATGCAAGTATTACAGGCAGAGAGCGAAGTCGCCTCCATCAATATGGTGTATGGCGCAGCAGCAAGTGGCAAAATGGCAATGACTTCTTCGTCAAGCCCAGGCGTAAGTCTAATGGCCGAAGGATTGTCTTATTTGGCAGGTGCCGAAATTCCTTGTTTGGTAGTAAACGTAGTGCGTGGCGGTCCTGGTTTGGGAACAATTCAGCCATCGCAGGCAGATTATTTCATGTCGGTCAAAGGCGGCGGTCATGGCGATTTTCGTTTAATTACGCTTGCACCAGCATCGGTACAAGAAATGTCAGATTTTGTTCAAAAATCGTTTGATTTAGCATTTAAGTATCGCAATCCTGCCCTTATTTTGTCTGATGGCGCAATTGGTCAAATGATGGAAAAAGTGGAATTGAAAGATCCTGTGCCACGCCGAACAGACGCAGAAGTGATCGCTCAAACAGATTCGTGGGCAACAACTGGTCGTCCAGATGAGCGTAAACCAAACATTATCACGTCTTTAGAATTAGATCCAGGTCGTCAAGAAGAGTTTAATCATAAATTACAAGCGAAATATAAAGTAATAGAAGAAAACGAAGTGCTTTACGAAGAGATTAAATGCGAAGACGCAGAATACTTATTCGTAGCTTACGGCACAAGCTCACGATTATGCCAAAAAGCGATTCAAATGGGACGTAAAAAAGGCATCAAAATAGGCTTATTTCGCCCAATAACGCTTTGGCCATTTCCGAAAAAAGAATTAAAAGCTCGTGCAGCACAAGTAAAAGGTATTTTAAGTGTAGAAATGAGTGCTGGTCAATTAATTGAAGATATTTTATTGGCTACCGAGCATCAAGTTCCTGTAAAACACTACGGACGCTTCGGCGGAATGATTCCTTCGCCAGAAGAAATTCTTACTGAACTGGAAAAACAAATTATTAATGCTTAAAGGACTATGGAAGAGACAATTACTTTAAAAGACATCATAAAGCCAGAAAATCTGGTTTTCGAGAAAACAAAATATCTAACAGACAAGCCATTAAGCTACTGTCCAGGCTGTGGACACGGCGTGGCGCATCGCATCACGATGGAAGTACTGGAAGAAATGGAAATTACACAAGACACTATCGGAGTAGCTCCAGTGGGCTGTTCAGTTTTGGCTTATGAATTTATGAATATCGACATGCAGCAAGCCGCTCACGGTAGAGCACCTGCGGTAGCTACTGGTATTAAGCGAGTATGGCCAGATAAATACATTTTTACGTATCAAGGAGATGGCGATTTGGCAGCCATCGGTACTGCCGAAACGATTCATGCCTGCAACAGAGGCGAAAATATCGTTATCATATTCATAAACAACGGAATATACGGAATGACAGGTGGACAAATGGCACCAACAACACTGCCAGACATGAAATCGTCTACTTCGCCATACGGTCGGGATGTAGAAATGATGGGACACCCTCTCAAAATGACAGAATTGGTGGCTCAATTACCTGGTACATGCTTTGTTACACGTCAAGCTGTACATACGCCTGCTGCCGTTCGTAAAGCAAAAAAGGCAATTCGCAAAGGTTTCGAGAATCAAAAACAGAAAAAAGGTCTTTCGCTTATCGAAATTGTATCGAATTGTAATTCAGGCTGGAAAATGACACCCGTAGAATCCAATAAATGGATGGTAGATAACATGTTTTCCTATTATGAATTAGGCGATTTGAAAGACGAATAAATTATGCCTCGTTAAAATTATTAAAAATCAGTAAATTATGACAGAAGAAATAATCATAGCCGGTTTTGGTGGACAAGGCGTACTTTCTATGGGAAAAATACTTGCCTATTCAGGCATTATGCAAGACCAAGAAGTAAGCTGGATGCCTTCCTACGGACCCGAAATGCGTGGAGGAACAGCCAACGTAACTGTAATCATTAGTGATGAGCGCATTAGCTCTCCTATTTTGAATTTATACGACACGGCAATCATTCTAAACCAACAATCGATGGATAAATTTGAGAATATGGTAAAGCCAGGCGGTACGCTACTTTACGATAGCAATGGAATATCAAACCCTCCTACTCGCAAAGACATCAATATTTATCTGGTAGAAGCAGCTCGTGAATCGGTAAAGCTCAAAAGCACAAAAACATTCAACATGATTGTACTAGGAGCTTATTTGAAAATAAAGCCAATTGTTGATATGAAAAATGTAACTGAAGGCTTAAAAAAATCTTTACCTGAGCGTCATCATCATCTAATTCCGATGAATGAAGAAGCAATCAAGAGAGGCTTAGAGATTATCAAAGAAGAGCACGTTTTGTAACAATTTTGCAAAATGATTCAAATAAAAAAGGCTGTTTTTTTAAAATAGCCTTTTTTATTTTTTCTACTAAATAAGAAGACTTTATCCATCAAAGTCTTCCATTTGCTCCCAAAGTTTGTCAAACTCGGTTTGGTATGCTTTTACTGCTTTCGATTGGTCGGAAAGCAAAACATTTTCGTGATTATATTTTTCGGCACTTCTAGTCCAATTATAACTTCCTGTAAGTATTCTTTTTTTGTCAATTACAGCAAATTTATGATGCATGTGCGCACGTGTTCTATCTACTCGCAAAGGAATTCCAGCTTTTGCTAATTCTTCAATATCCGATCCTTTGTCGTTCAGTTTATCATTATCGGTAATGATTCTTACACGTAAGCCTTTTTCATGTAATTTCTTGATTTTAAATGTTATTCGATCATCACTTATCGTGAAAATACACAAATCTACTTGTTTGCGAGCACGTTCTAAATTATCTAAAATTGCCTTCAAACATTCTACTCCTGGACTAAAATACACTTCTACCATAATTTTTTAAATATTTATTGTGTCTCTAATTATTTATTCATGCAATTATTCAAAATTAATTACGCTTTATTGTAAACTCAGACTTTGTCTGTTTTGATATTTATTTTTGGGTATTGATTGTCAATGTAAATCAGTATATATAGATAAACAAAAATAATAAAACAGACGAAGTCTGAAACTATTAATTTTCATATCAATTTATCAAAAAACACCTTTTTTGAAATAATACGACTTGTATGCTTACAAAAAATGGGTACTTTTGCTTTCAAAACGAAAGTTAATAATTATATTTCTAAAAAAAAAGAGATGGGCACCGAAAATGATTTATTTATAGTTTTTACAGGTTCGCAGATTGATGCAAGTTTCATCAAAAATATTCTGGAAGAAGAAGGAATTCATGCCATTGTACACAATGCTTTTCATCAAAGCCTAATGGCTGGTTGGGTCGAAAACTCGGCTAGTAGTGAAGCACAAGTGATGGTGAAAGGAAAAGATTTTATGCCAGCCAATAGTTTGGTCGAAAAATATTTGAATAGTCGTGCCGATTAAGGTCTTCGCCTATTTGATATTGCTTATTCATATAAAATTCACTGTATCAGTAAATTACGAATAAGTAAGGGAGGAAAAACTGAGTAAGACGACTTAACATAAAATTACACACTTGTGTAAAACTGTTTCAATCAACAACTTTACATAAGTGCGTAAGATAAATAGGTGAAGACCTAAAATAAATGAGTAAATAAAATAAGCCCTTGCTTGATTTCGCCCGAATTGTGATCGAGTTCTGAACCAAACATGCTATGCGGAATAATATAAATTAAAAATAGTACAATCGAAGCTATTAGTACATAAATTGGCTTCTCTTTTTTATAATTTATCGATACTGCTAATATCCAGAAAATAAATGCAATAAGTGTTTTATTGTCGGTCAAATCCCAACCAAAAGGAACGCCTGTCCAAAATTCGCCAAAAGCATATTTTTGAACAATAGGTCCCAAAATCATCCCTCCAAACAATAATGCAAATAATGTAAAAGTTGCATATAATTTAAACTTTTCGTACTTAAAAATAACCATTAATCCTGATAAATTAGAAAGTAACATAGCCACAAACATAAACAAAATATGAGGTAGCAACACCCAACTGGGCACATCACCTTTAAAGCGAATGACGATTGGGTCTTCTTTTGCTATCCAAGTGGACTGATCGCCCTTCGTAAACTCAATAAAATACTCTAATTTACCCGCAGGAGGCTGATTTGGTAGGTTTGCAATAAGTTTTCCTTCATTTCTTTTAAATGCAAGCTTTTTCCAAACATCTGCTGTTGGAAATTTTCGATAATGAACAACTGCCTGTACATTATCATCTTCGATAGCTAATTCAACGGGTGCATTACTCGTTCCACCATGAGAGCGGATAAGTTTTAAATTATGTTGTTTTTCAGACAACTCCACTTCTATTCTTTTAGGATAAGTAGGTCCTGTCATTCGTTGATAAACAGCTGCCGATAAAGTAATGATAACAGCAGATACCCATAATAGTATATTTTTCATGTTCTAAAGTATATAATAATCAAGGTCTTTGACCTATTTAATGTTACTTACACATTTATATAAAATCTACTTAGGAACTAATCCAAAATAGACAAAATTGCAGATAAAATAAATCTAATTTATTCGGTATAGATTTAATTTCTAATTTTTCCCAAAATTAACAAAAAAACATGCAGAAAATGACTAAATTTACACTAAAGTCTTCGGCTTATTCATTAAGAATTCGTTCTTATTACTAATGAACAACTTACGATGTCAAAACATACAACTATTTTTTTCATTCCATTCCTATCAGAATCAAATTTACGCATGCGCTACCATTTTTTGCTTATTCTACTCTTATTTAGCATTTGGAATTTCTCTGTTACAGGACAAAAATACAACTTTCAAGTCTATTCATTAGAATCAGGTTTGCCACAATCCGAAATTTGGGATATAATTCAAGACAGCCGAGGGAGTATTTGGGTGGGCACAAATGGAGGTGGATTGTGCCGTTTTAATGGCCAAAATTTTGAGATTTTCACTACAAAAAATGGTTTGGTCAATAACCAGATTCGTAACATAATGGAAGATTCTGATCGGAACTTATGGATCATAACACGCAAAGGATTAAGCAAATACGATGGTATACAGTTCACAAATTACACCGAAAAAGATGGGTTTTACAATGGAGGACGTTATCAGATATTTGAAGATAAACAAAAAAAAGGTAAAATTTGGTTTTTTGTCATTTTGAATCGTAACGAACGAAAAATATTTTATTACGAAAATGAAAAATTTCATTCTTTCTCCGATAATCAAAATGAATTTATCAATAATAATATTTTTTCTGTTTTTATGTCTAATGATGGCAAACTATTGATAACTACTATAAAGGGACTTTTAGTTTATGATGGAAAAGAAATTGTTTCTTCAGAATTGAATAAACAAAATTTTTCAACGCAACAAATCATTGTTCCCCGCTATCAAGAACCAAATGGCACGCTCTGGATTAGTCTGTTTAATATGACTAGCATGCAATCAGAATTAGGCTATCTAAAAGATAATCAATATTTTAAATTCAATATTCCAAATGAAATTGCAGTTGGTAATATTCACCAAATCATAAAAGATCATCAAAATAATTTATGGCTTCACAGTGGTCAATCATTAATTAAATATGATGGAAAGGAATTTACTCGTTTTGATGAAAAAAATGGATTATTGACAAATTCCATCTCTAAATTATTGATCGATCGAGAAAATAATATTTGGCTAGCAAGCCGAGGAATGGGATTAATTCGGTATTCGGGTAATCAGTTTTTAATATTCGATGCCAATAGTGGTTTACAGTCAGAGGTGGTGCGAAGTATTTATGAAGATAAAAATGGTACATTTTGGTTTAGTTCGATGCAAGGAGGAATTTCTAAATATACGGATAAAAAATTCCTCTATTTCGATACAGACTCCAAGAAAAGACAAATAAGAGTGGCTTCATTCCAAGAAACAAATGACGGGGAGATGCTTATTACTTCAAATTTGGGTTTACTTAGTTATCAAAATAGTACGCTAGTAAATATAAACGATGCTTATCAAATTCCTACATTTATAGGTTTATCGGATATGGAACAAGTTGATAATAATTATTGGTTTAGCACTTACAATAATGGTTTGATCTTATTTGATGGCGAAAAAAGTAGAATTTTCAATACAACAAATTCCGACATATCGAGTAATAGCCTTGGGAAATTAAAAGCTGATAGCCGAAAAAATGTATGGATCTGTACAACTGCAGGAATATCCAAAATATCTAAAGATCTAAAAATCAGTAACTACACACAATCCGATGGATTAGAAAACGACATTATTCTTCAAATAACAGAGGATTCGACACAAAATATGTGGTTTGCTACATTTGGCGGCGGCTTATCTCGTTTTGATGGTGAAAATTTCACAAATTATGATACAGAAGATGGTCTTTCCTCTAATATTTTATATTCGATAATGACCGATTATAATGGTGATTTGTGGGCAGGAACGCAATTAGGAATAGATAAAGTAGAATTAGACTCACTTGGCGACATAACGAATATCATTCATTATGGAAAGTATGAGGGATTTTCTGGTATAGAAAATAATGCTGCTGCCAATTATATTGATCGGAGTAGTAATTTGTGGTTTGGTACTATCAAAGGTGCGATACGCTACAATGCACAAACAAAAGCAAAGCTAAAAATAGCTCCTATCACACAAATAACAGGTTTGGATCTTTATTTTAGGCGCACAAACTGGTCTGATAATCAGTATGATGAAATGCGTGATACGATAAATGCTTGGTCTCACTTACCCGTAAATTTACGGCTTTCGTATTATAAAAATCATCTGACATTCAAATTTGAAGCTCTAAACTTCAACGCACCCAAAAGCATCAAGTATAAATGGCGTTTGGTTGGTTATAGCAATGATTGGTCGCCAACAACAGACAAAACAGAAGCGACTTACTCCAATCTCCCTGCAGGAAAATACACATTTGAAGTAAAAAGCCTTAATAGCCAACAAGTTTGGAGTAAAGAAGCAGCAAAATTCACTTTCCGAGTACAAGCCCCTTTTTGGCAAACAAGTTTATTTAGAATCATTATAGCAGCGACACTCATTACTATTTTATACATAATTATTAAAAGAAGTTATAATAAAATTAAACGAAAAAAAATAGCCCTCGAAAAAGACATCAATAAAAAGGATATTGAAATAAAAGAGCAAAATGACGAAATTATTGCTCAAAATGAAGAATTGTACCAACAAAAAGAAGAGATTCTTGCTCAAGCAGAAAATTTACAAAGGTCTTTTGATAATTTAGAACGATTAAGTGAAATAGGTAAAGCAATAACTAGCCATTTAAGTATCGAAAAAATTATATCTACCGTTTATTCTCAAATAAATACACTTATCGATGTACCTATTTTTGGAATTGGAATCTATAATAACATCCGAAACACCCTCGATTTTCCCGAAATTGTGGAAAATAATAAAAAAATAGGTTCTATTAGTTTCAATATAGAAGATACACTTCGGCTATCGATCGTTTGTTATACTAAAAGAAAAGAAATTTTCATTAATGACTTTGAATCTGAATATAAAGATTATTTACCTGCTATTATTAGTTCTAAAACAGGAAAAGACGCTAATTCTATTATTTATTTACCATTAATTTCAAATAATAAATCAATTGGAGTTATCACTATTCAAAGTATGTATAAAAACACATACAAAGAGTATGATTTGAATATACTCCGAAATATTGCAATATACACTGTAATAGCCATAAATAATGCAAAAGTCTATACTCAAATAGAAGAACAATCTTCGTCTTTAATATCTGCAAATGAAAATATAACGTACCAAAAGCAACAAATAGAATCAACAAATAAAGAATTAATCGAATTAAACAATGAAAAAAATCACTTAATAGGTGTTATTGCACATGATTTGAGAAATCCGTTATCTAGCTCTATTACAGTGGCTAATGTATTAAAATCAGAAATAAGTACATTAACCGAAGAACAAACAAGTTATGCTAATCATTTAATCGGTTCGTTAAATAGAATGAATAATATGATTACAAAAATACTAGACTTGAAGGTTATTGAATCTAAAAAAATAAATTTACATCTTGAAGAAATCAATCTAACACCTCTTTTTCAAGAGATTTTAACTAATTTCTCAAAGAAATTTACCGCTAAAAACATTGAATATCAACACAATGCACCACCTGAAGCGATATGGCTAGAAGCAGATCAAAGTTATTTAACCCAAATTTTTGAGAATTTAATATCTAATGCCATTAAGTTTTCACCACCGAATACTCTAATAATGACGATATTAGAAGAAAAAAACAACATTATTAGTATTCAAGTAATTGACCAAGGACCAGGCATTAGCGATGAAGATCAGAAAAAGCTATTTGGAAAATACCAACAATTGACTGCTCGCCCTACAAACAATGAAAGTTCGACGGGTTTGGGTTTATCGATCGTAAAAAAATATGTGGAGGCAATGAATGGGCATGTTTGGTGCGAAAGCCAATTAGATTATGGAGCAACTTTTGTTGTAGAATTTAAAAAGCGTTACTCATCAAATACAAAAAAAGACGACGTTTAATCTGCTAATAATCAATGATAAAAAAAAACCAAATATTTATATTTGGTTTTTTTTATTAATATTTTCTAAGCATCAATATTAGCATAAGTTGCATTTTTCTCAATAAATTCACGTCTTGGTGGTACTTCATCCCCCATCAACATCGAAAATGTACGATCAGCTTCTGTTTCATTTTCTATACGAACCTGTCTTAATGTTCTAAATTCAGGATTCATGGTCGTTTCCCAAAGTTGCTCGGCATTCATCTCTCCAAGACCTTTGTATCGCTGTGTATTAACACTTGCATCATTTCCTTTTCCTAATTCTTGAATAGCTCTAAGTCTATCATCTTCTGACCAACAATAAATACTTTTCTTACCTCTTTTCACTAAATAAAATGGAGGTGTTGCAATGTACAAATATCCATTGTCAATTAATTCCTTCATGTATCTAAAAAAGAAAGTCATTATTAAAGTTGTAATGTGGCTACCATCCACATCGGCATCGGTCATAATTATAATTTTATGATACCTTAATTTACTAATATTCAATGCCTTGACATCTTCTTCTGTTCCAATAGTAATCCCTAAAGCCTTAAAAATATTTTTAATTTCCTCATTTTCAAGGACTCTATGTTCCATTGATTTTTCGACATTCAGAATTTTTCCTCTTAATGGTAAAATTGCCTGAAACTTACGATCACGCCCTTGTTTAGCTGTTCCTCCAGCCGAATCTCCCTCCACAAGGTAAACTTCTGTCTTTGCAGGATCTCTTTCAGAACAATCGGCAAGTTTTCCTGGCAATCCAACGCCACCTAAAACGGTTTTGCGTTGTACCAATTCTCTCGCTTTTCGTGCTGCATGCCTTGCTGTGGCTGCAAGTATTACTTTCTGAACAATTTGGCGAGCATCTTTTGGATGTTCTTCCAAATAATGATACAAAACTTCCGATACCGCTTTGTCTACCGACGAGCTAACTTCCGAATTACCCAATTTTGTTTTTGTTTGTCCCTCAAACTGAGGCTCTTGTACTTTAACAGAAACAATTGCGGTCAATCCTTCTCTAAAATCATCACCTGCAATATCAAATTTTAATTTAGATAGCATTCCCGATTCTTCGGCATATTTCTTAAGTGTACGTGTCAATCCTCTACGAAATCCCGACAAATGCGTTCCTCCTTCAATCGTATTAATATTGTTTACATACGAGTGAATATTTTCACGAAAACCAGTGTTGTATTGTAAAGCTATTTCAACAGGAATTTCATTTTTTTCAGTTGTAACATTAATTATCTCCTCAATCAAACTTTCACGTGATGCATCTAAGTATTGAACAAATTCTTTCAATCCTTCTTCTGAGAAAAATTCTTCTCTAATCGGGTTTCCATTTTCATCTTTGTTTCGTAAATCGGTAAGATTCAAATGAATACCTTTGTTCAAGAAAGCTAATTCACGCAATCTTGAAGCCAAAATTTCATATTTATACGTTACATTTGTAAAAATAGATTTATCAGGAACAAACATTATTTCTGTTCCTGTATGATCTGTTTCTCCAACTACTTGAATATCAGACAATGGATCACCAATAGAATATTCTTGTTGGTGAATTTTTCCATCACGATGAATTCGTGCAATTAATTGAGAGGACAAAGCATTAACACAAGAAACACCAACACCATGTAAGCCACCAGATACTTTATAAGAATCTTTATTGAATTTACCGCCTGCATGTAAAACTGTCATCACAACTTCTAATGCTGATCTTTGTTCTTTTTCGTGTATTGCAACAGGTATTCCACGTCCATCATCAATTACAGTAATTGAGTTATTTTCGTTAATAAATACGTCTATATTTTCGCAATACCCAACTAATGCTTCGTCAATAGAATTATCAACTACCTCATATACAAGGTGATGCAAGCCTCTTTCGCCAACATCACCGATATACATCGATGGGCGTTTGCGCACAGCTTCTAACCCTTCTAATACTTGAATACTATCCGCTGAATACTCTTCGGATGCGGATTTATTGATTAATTCTGGATTTTCAATATTATTTTCACTCATTGATCTATGTATTTGATTATCTTAGAATTAGATAAAATTATTCTACTTATTATACAAAAAACGAATTATTCAGATAAAAAGAATAATTTTTTATCCGTATTTAAAGATACATTATGAATCTTATTTTTTAGATTTTTTTTAAAGAAAAGGATAAGGTCTGCCTTACTTTGTTGTCTTATTTTTTAAATTCGCATAGTATGCAAATATAGCTTTTTTTAGTGAAAAAATAAACTTTTTTTATGAAAAAAAGCAAAGTTTTTACTTTTATTTCTAATAGCAATCCAAGCAAATAACCAACTAATAATCAGGAATATAATACATTATTATACGATCATTCTTTTTATCATTTTAGAGAATAAAGTTTTATCTTATTTTTTTCTTGTTTTTCTGTATTATATTCATCTCCAAAAAGGCATTTAAGTGCCTCTAACGATTTGCTTACGCATTTATACTAAGAAACGCAAACTTGTTTTTTTTAAATTTCGACAGAAACAATCATGGAATAAAACATTCTACTTATCAAAAAAAATAAAATTTGACTTTAATATTTCGCTTCATCTGAAATAGAAATTAGTTATTTTTAATTGTAAAATAGAGGATTACAAATAACATATACATATTATTTTTTAATAAACCAAAACCAATACAATTAAATACGATAT
>JAOZTL010000041.1 GCA_029942205.1 Bacteroidales bacterium
CAAAAATGTCCAAAAATAAATATAAAAACAGACGAAGTCTGAATTTAGTGTGATTTCCATTTATTTTTGTTAGAATACACATAAATTACTTGCCATAAGGCAGCTACACTTTGTGTTATAAGGCTTGCAAGTGCTGCTCCAGAAGCTTGCCAAAAGGGAATTAATAGGGAATTGGCTAGTACATTGGTTATTATTGTAAATAGTGCAATTTTGTTTAATACACCTAAATTGTTGCTGGCAGTAAGAAGACTTCCATATAAATAACTGATAGACACAGGAATAACAGACCACATCAATAGTCTGAAAACGGGAGCTGAGGCATCGTGATGTTGATTGTAAAGTAGATAGATAATTTCTTTGCCATAAAAAAAAGCAATGAATGCAGTGGAAAAAGAAAATAATAATAATAAAAATGAGGATAAATGAAGAAGTGGGAAAATGTTTTTTTTTTTAGATTGCATGCGGGCAAACATAGGTAATAATATTCCTGCAAATAGAAAAGCAACCATTGATGCTGCATCTAATATTCTGTACGATTGAGCATAAATACCCGCTTGTATTGCTCCTTCTGGGAGTATTCGTTCTAGCATAATAGCATCTATACGTGTATAGGCTGTCATAAGTAGTACAAGTATAGCATAAGGAAAGCTTTGCTTTAATATAGCTATACTGATAATTGGTTTTAAGCTTGGTCTACACGTTTTTTTTCTATTTTGCAGATAAAAATATGCAAATAGAATACTAATGCTATACGCTAAACTCTGTGCATAAAATAGCCATTCTATATGAAAAATTTGATGTAATGGGCTGTACCACAGAAGAAAACTCATAAATATAATTAATAACAGTTTGTCGATAATCGATAAAAAACTATCGGCAAAAAAATGTTGCAATGCAGACACGTTGGAGCGAAGAAATAGTAGTATGGATACCAGTATTTGATTGATTAAAAGGATGAAAAGCCACTGTACAGCAAGATTTTTATACCCAATAAAAAGAGCAATTGATAGACTGAGTATAAAATAGAAAGCTGCTAAAACGAATTTAGTGGCAAGTAAACGAGGAAAATATTTGGTAAATAAATGAGGATAAACGGCAATTGTGCGATTATTAAAATTTGTAATACCTAAATCAAGTATAGCTTGAAAGAGTAAGGTGAAATTAAATAATGCAAAGTATAATCCATAATTCTCTGTTCCTACAATATTCTGAACATGACGATCTATACCGAAAATCCAAAAAGGCTTGATAAGCCCGTTTAGAAATAATAGAAAAAAAATATTGATAATGAATTTTTTTCGCACAAATTTATTTTAAAAAAGTTAAATGTTTTTTCGTTGAATTTAATAATAAGTAGCTACATATAATTAAAACGACACTTTTTTTATTTTAAAATAACTTGTAAGTTATTGATTGCAATAGATTTGCACAAGTGCCTAAGCAACATCAAATAGCACGAAGTGCTTATGCTAAGTAAAATGCAAAATAGACGAATAAATTTAAATGAAAAATATTTTTTTAATAAAAGCAAAAGCTTATTTTAAATATTTGCTTGTTATGTGCTAATAGCTTGTATTCCAGTAAATAACAAAGTTGAAATGATGATTCAAAAAAACAAGGAAAAAATTTGGAAAAAAAAAATTAAGACTTATCTTTAAAAACTGAAAATAACTACATTTTATTCCAATTTATAAGTCAAAAGAAATAGATTATGCCAAAAATAGAAAATAAAATACTTGTGCCAATTGGCTTTGAAAAAGATTCATTAACTGCTTTAGAATATGCGAATTACTTTGCAATTGATACTAAGGCTGAAATTATTCTTTTGCATGTAATTCAAGAAGAAGGTTACTTGAAATCTTTGTTCGCTTCGGACGAAATAAAAGAAAAAGCAGAGGAAAAAGTGAATAAAGAATTGACAAAATGGGCAGAAAAACTGGATGAGAGTTTGAAAGTTTCTACCATCGTTAAATATGGAAAAATATACGAGGTAGTAGAGGATTTAGCAGAAGAAATTCATCCAAATTTTATTTTGATGGGAAAAACTCAAAATCCATCTATTTTCAAAAAAATGCTAGGTTCAAACGCTTGGCATGTTATCAAAGAGTCTGATTATCCAGTAATTACAATTAGTGGCAAAAATTATATTCAGAAACATAATGCAGAGAAAAAGGAAATTATTTTGCCAATAGACTTGACAAAACAAATGCATGAACAATTGGCTGCTGGACTTGAATATGGAAAATATTTTAATGCTACGATTCGTATTATTTCGGTGCTTTCAAAAGATAGCGCAGCCGAAGAAGTGAAAATGCTGACACAACTCAATAAAACGAAAAAGGCACTCGAAGAGGCTGGTGTAGCATGTGAATCTGAACTGTTAGAGGATTTAGATTCACCTGTTTATGAGGTGATTAATAATTATGCCAAAAAGCACGATGCGCACCTTGTAATAATTATGACTCAACAAGAAAAAGATTTTGCAGAATTACTTATAGGTAAAACTGCTCAAAAAATACTAGAAACGTCTGAAATTCCTGTCCTTAGTATTACTCCATGGGAAAAAATGGAAGATTCAGTGATTAATTCATTTATTGACCCTCTCAATATATACTGAAAATTGTATATTAAGTAATGTTTTCTGATTTAATTAAATTAAACACGCTTTGTTTTTATCTTAGTGTGTTTTTTTTATTAAGTTTAAATTTAGAATAAGGACTTCGTGCTATCAAATTGGTGAAGACTTTATTAAAAAATAGATCTGATTATTTTTTGATATAACAGGCTTTTTTTGTACATTTATCATTTTGATTTACATTGCTGTAAAATCATAAACCAATGCACTTTTGAGCAAATTTTATGGAGAAAATATTTCGTATCCTTGTTAGTTATCTTTTATTTGTAGAATTGAGTTTGTTCTCCCTTTTTATCGTGGATCAAATTAACTTAAATTCATCGAAAACAAATGGTTTGTTTGATGTCAAAACAGAATATATTGATTCATTATTACAAACGTGGAGTGTGGACGAAAAAATAGGACAATTGCTCATTCCAGTAATGAATTCAGTGGATGTGAATGAAATTGACTCATTATATGCAATTTATGAAAATAAAAATATAACTGCTGTTTGGTTTGAAAATACGGATTTGGCAACACAAATAATATGTACAAATTATTTTAGAACAAAATCAAAACAGCCATTTTTTATAGCCACAGGAAGCCAAAATAAACCAAATCAGGAAGTTAGCTTGCCATCTGCTTTAACTATTGCTGCAATAAAAGATGAAAAATTAAGAAAAAATTATGTTCATTTGTTAGCTAACAGGAACAAAAATCTAGGTGTTAATTTAGATTTTAGTTTGAATTTGAACAAAGCGACAAAAAGAAAAAATGCGGATAGATTTGGTTCAAATAAACAAATAATTAAAAAATTGAATGGATTATTGATAGAAAAGTTAAATGAAAATAAGATAATTGCAGTACTTTCTCATTTTAATGATTTTGAAAATGTAAAAAAATATGATTTTTTAGTAAATAGTGGGTTAAAAGCAATTTTGTTAAATGTAGATACCGTATTTCCTATTAAAAATAATATCGAAACTAATTATGTAAATGATTATTTATATAAAAAAGTTAAATTTAATGGTTTATTGCTGACAGATATTCGGAATAAATCAGAAAAAGAAATTTATTGGGAAAGAATGCTTGAAGCAGGAGTAAGTTTATTTGTTGTAAATTTTTCAGAAATAGAAAATGCAAGAAAAATATTGAAAAGTAAAATAGAACAAAAGATTATTACCGAAAAAGAATTAAACAAACGAATCCGAAAAATCTGGCTTGCTAAAAAATGGACAGAAAGAAAGAAAAATAATTTAGTATCGGTCGATCGAGCATTGGCTAAAATAAATAATTCTAAAAATAAATTAATTAGTCGTTTATTGTATAAAAAATCAATAAATCTAATACAAAACAAGTATAAACTATTACCAATTAAGGAAATAGAATCACGTAATTTTTTGATGCTAAATTACAAAAAGTCAAAATTTAGTGATTTTAAACGTGTTTTTGAAAATTATGCTTGGCTTTCTGTTAATTCTCGAAAAATAAAAGACTTTAATAATGAAGAGATTCAAAATTATTCTGAAATAATTTTTATAATTGATTTCTTGATAACAAAAGCGGATAGTTTGTTATTGAAAAAATTAAAGAGCATAAAAAATGAGAAAAATTTAATATTGGTGAATGTTGCTTATCCTGAAAATTTATTATCATTAAATTTTGCAAATACACTTATTCAAGTTTATGATAAAAATAAAATTTGGCAAAAAATTGTTCCACAAATTCTTTTTGGAGGCGTAGAAGCTGAAGGTAGGTTGCCGTTTACTTTAAACGATCAATTAGCTTATAATCATAATATTAGAGTCAAAAACATACAACGTTTAGCTTATGTAATACCTGAAGAACTTGGCTTTTGTAGTGATTCATTACAGAAAATAGAAAAAATAGTAGCAGAAGCAATTCGGATAGGAGCAATGCCTGGATGTCAAATTTTATTTGCTAAAAGAGGACAAGTATTTTATTTAAAATCATTTGGTTATCAAACATATAAAAAAACACAAAAAGTAAAAAATACAGACCTATATGATTTAGCATCTATTACAAAAGTAGCTGCAACTACTTTAGCTAGTATGTATTTGTATGAGAAAGATAGCATTCGGTTAAATGATAGTATAAAGTATTATTTATCAGATAGTTCTGAAACAACATTTAAAAACAATCAAATACGAGATTTTTTTATTCATAAGAGTGGACTTCCTGCTTATATGCCTGTTTTACAGTATATTATGTATCAAAATGATACTATAAAACGACTAGATAAATATTTTACAGAAACAGCTGATAGTACACATACGATTGAAGTTGCTGAAAATTTTTATTTACGTCAAGATTATCTGGATTCTATATGGAAAAATATTGATACATTAACAATAGATACCAGTAAAGTTTATCGATATAGTGATGTGAACTTTAATGTTATTTATAAAGTAATTATGGGAAAAATATCAATAAATTATGAATCTTTTTTACAAAAGCATATTTATAATCGTTTAGGATTGAGATATTTATGTTTTAGACCAACACGTAAATTTGCTTCAAAAAATATTGCACCTACTCAGAATGATCGTTTCTGGCGAAAACAGCTATTGAGAGGCTATGTACACGACGAAGCAGCAGCATTATACGGTGGTGTAGCGGGCAATGCTGGTTTATTTTCCAATGCAAATGATTTAGCTATTTTGTTTCAAATGCTTTTAAATGGAGGTAGTTATGCCGATTCGGAAATTTTTAAACAAGAAACGGTCGATCTCTTTACTTTGCCACAAGAAGATAGTAAGAGAGGATTGGGCTTTAATAGAGGACGTTATGGATCTTTTGGGCATACAGGTTTTGCTGGTACTTGCGTGTGGGCAAGCAAAAGTGAAGAACTTATTTATGTCTTTTTGTCAAATCGTATTCATCCCAAAATGACAAATAATAAACTGAAAAAATATAGAATCAGAAAAAAAATACATCAAAGTATTTTTTCTGCGATTTGCAATAAAAATAATAGTTATGAATAGATTTTATTTTGTTTTATATTTTTATTTTTTAGTACAAAGCCCTGTTTTTTTTGGTCAAAACTTATTATTAGTAAAAGAAGGGTTTGATTCTGAGAATAAAAAATTAAATGTTGATAGTATTTATAGTGTAAAATATGGATTTATTGATTTATCAGGAAATGTTAAGATTCCTTTAATATATGATTATGCTGAAAATATATCTGAAAATAGGATTTTAGTTAAAAAAAATAATAAATTTGGTTTTTTGGATACTTTAGGTAATTTAGTAATTCCTTTCTTATATTCTGATGCTAAAAGTTTTTCGGAAGGCTTGGCAATGGTGAAACTTAACGATAAATGTGGTTTTATTGATTCTCAAGGGAATGTGAAAATACCATTGAAATATGATGACCTAAATAGTTTTAAAAATGGAATATCTAAAATGTTAATTGAAAAATATTTTGGATTAATAGACAAAAAAGGGAATGAAATTATAAAACCATTTTATGATGAAATTAGAGACTTCAAGGAAGGTATGGCTGTGGTGCGGTTAGAAGAAAATAATAAGTCTCGTTATGGTTTTGTAAATAATTATGGAAATTTAATTGTGCCATTAGAGTACGATTATGCGATGGATTTTTCAGAAGGAATGGCTGCTATTCAATTATTTAGCTTGGATGATGATACCCTGAAATGGGGATATATTAATTTAGAAGGAAAATTATGTATTGAGCCAATTTATGATGCAGCGGGTGATTTTAAGGAAGGCTTTGCTGCTGTTGCTTTATTTAGTCCTATTATAGCTAATTATAAAAAATGGGGATTTATTAGCCAAAATGGAAGACAATTAACGGCTTTTATTTATGATAATGTAAAAGAATTTTCAAATAATCGTGCAGCAGTTGCTATTGTATTGCGAGAAAGCTTAAAATGGGGCTATATTGATAGAAAAGGAAATGAATTAATTAATATGAAGTATATTTGTGCTTCCAATTATAACGGAAATTATTCAATTATTGCTGTAAAAAATAAGAAAAATATAAATTATGGAGTTATTAATTTGAGAGGACGCTCCATTGTTCCAACTAAATATCCTTATTTTGTTTCATTTAATGAAAAGAATAGTATTGTTGCAATGAAAGATGAAAATTTTATTGTTCTAGATAATAAACATTCTGTAATCTTTAGTAATAAAATATTCAGTCCACCGATAGGTGAAAAAATAACAAGTGATTTTGGCTTTTATGAAAATAAATTTTTAATAACTTTATTTGTGAAAAAAAATAAGCATACAAAACAATACCGAATGGCTTTGACAAATACAGAAGGAGTGGTGCTGTGGAAAGGAAAAATATGGCTCGAATTTTCGGGGAAATAGAGATAAATAAAGTCTATCATTTACTTGATAATGGGTATATTACATTGTAAGAGCATAAGTAAGATTAAATAAAAAGAAGACTTTATGTCTATATATTTCATAAAAAAAATAAAATTATTTTGTAAAATATAATTAATTGATTAATGGTATGAACATTGCATTATACAATTTAAGTACCAATACACAAGTATTTCGATATTTACTTATTCATAACTTACTGATTAAATTGATTTTGCATTAGTGTGTAAGCAACATCAAATAGGTCGAAGACTATGGCATAATTTTATCGTTACGTTTCATTTTTACTTGATACTTGCCTGTATATTTGTTTTTTACAAAAGCTTGATGATGAAAATAAATTTGGAATTGAATCTATTTTTCAGTTAATTTACTATGAATAGAGATAGTTTATTTTTTCATACTAAACTTGAGATTTATTTATGAGAATGATTAAGAATATCATATTTATAGTATTTGTTTTTATGAACCTTGGTGGCTTTGTTTTTGGACAAAACGATTCTAAAGAAAAAATAATAGCAGACTATATCTATAATTTACCTCAATTTTTAGAGTGGACTAGCAATAACATGACAGTTATTACTATCGGTGTGCTTGGTGCAGAACCTAATATGCTGAAAGAATTGAAAAAAATGGTACGGCGTGAATATGCTGACTGGACTACTTTGGCACTAATTGAATACACGAGTATTGATGATATACAAGAGACTCACTTGCTGTATATTGGATCTTCTTATAATCGAAAATTATATCAGATTAATAGGAAAATTGCAGAATTGAATACTGTTTTATTAACAGATAATTATGAAAATAAGAAAATGGTTATGATTAATTTTTATGAAAAAAATGGATCCATTTTCTTTGATTATAATGTTAGTAATATGCAAAAAGCTCAAATTAAAGTAAAACCTAATATAAAAGAATTGGGGGGACGTGAAATTAATGACATGTTACTGTATAATGAGTCTCAAAAAGAATTACGTACAGAACAAGAAAAAGTAAAATTTCAACAAGAACAAATAAAAATACAAAAGGAAGAAATTACAGAACAGCAGGCTTATATTAAAGAACAGCAGGATGAAATAATCGAACAACAAAAAGAAATTGTCATTCAAGAATCGTATATTAAGGAACAAAAAGCAGAACTAAGCTCATTGATAACACAAGCAGAAATACAACGAAAAGAATTAGATGCAAAGGTAGAAGAATTAAATATAAAAAGCAAAGAAATAATAGAAAAAAGAATAGAACTAAATAAAAAGCAGAAAGAAGTAAGTGAACAAAATTCAATACTTGTAGATCAGAGTAGTGAGATACAAGAAAGACAGAAATATATTGAAAATCAAAAGGATGAAATGACAAGACAAAACTTGACCATCCAATTTCAAAAAAATATACTAACCGTTTTTATTGGCTTATTTGTTATTATTTTGTTTCTTATCTTTTTTATTTTAAGAAGCTATCGTATTAAGCAACAGGATAATATTAAGTTAGAAAGACAAAAAGAAGAAATCGAACAAAAAACAGAAGAATTAGAGCTAATAAATACAGAACTAGAGAAATTATCAATTGTTGCAAGTGAAACGTCTACGGCAGTAATAATTCTGGATAAAGATGGAGGCTTTGAATGGGTCAATCCTGGATTTACGAGAATGTATGGTTATACCTTACAATTATTGATAAATGAGTTAGATGAAAATATACGGAATGCAAGTACATTTCCTAATATTGAAGAATATTTCACTAAATGTATCGCAGAAAAGCATCCCGTAATTTATGAAACACATATAACTACACGCTGGGGAAATGAAAAATGGGCACAAAGTACTTTATCACCGATTTTGGGAAGTAATGGAGAAGTGCGGAAATTAGTAATTATTGATTCGGATATTACTAAAATAAAAGAAGCAGAAATAGAAATATTAGAACGAAATAAAAAAATTAGAGCACAGGCTTCTGAATTAGTTGATAAAAATCATGAATTAGAGAAGCTATCCTTAGTTGCCAGTAAAACAGATAGTTCGGTGATAATTGCTCGCCCTGATGGAGAAATAGAATGGGTAAATGATGGATTTACTCGAATGTTAGGTATTTCGTATAAGCAATTTAAAGAAGAATATGGATCTAATTTATTTTCGTCCAGCTTAAACCCTGAATTACGAGCAGATGTAGAGCTAGCAATCAAGGAAAAAAGATCTCACTTTTATACTGCACCAACGATAACGAAAAACGGACAAAAAATTTGGATACAAACAACATTGACACCTATTTTTGATAAAAATGGAGCATTACGAAAGTTAATTGCTATTGATGCAGATGTAACAAAAATAAAACTTGCGGAGGAAGAAATTGCGCTTCAGAAGGAAAAAATAATGGATAGCATTACTTATGCTCGACGAATACAAAACGCTGTATTACCTCGTAAAAAGATTCTTGCAGACTCTTTAAAAGATTATTTTATATTCTTCAGACCAAGAGATATTGTTAGTGGTGATTTTTATTGGAGTACCAAAATCGAAAATAAATTGCTTATAGCAGCAGCCGATAGTACAGGTCATGGCGTACCTGGAGCTTTTATGAGTATGTTAGGAATTTCGTTTTTGAATGAAATTGTGAGCAAAATGCCTTATGATAAAATAGAAGCGCATACTATTTTGAATCAGTTAAGAGAAAATGTCAAAAAATCATTGCATCAGACAGGTAAAGAAGGAGAGGCTAAAGATGGTATGGATATTGCTTTTTGTGTTGTAGATTTGGAAATAAATAAACTGCAATATGCGGGTGCTCATAATCCTTTGCTCATTGTTAGAAACAATGAAATAGTCCAGTACAGGGCTGATGATATGCCTATTGGTATCTTTTACAATGAAAAAGAATCATTTACGAATCATGTTATTGACATTGAGCCTAATGATCGATTTTATATTTTTTCTGATGGATACCCTGATCAGTTTGGAGGCGAACGTGGACGAAAATTTATGATTAAGCGGTTCAAGCAAATGCTAATTGAAATTCATCAACTACCGATGAATGAGCAAGAAAAAATACTCGATACTCGTTTTAAAGAATGGAAAAATGGAACTCGCCAAATTGACGATGTGCTTGTGATGGGATTTGAAGTATAATTAATTTCTAAGCATTTTAATGTATTTGGATGAAAAACCGTGAAGCTTTATTAAAAAAATGAGATTATATTTAAGTGAATTTGATTGACTGTATACGTCTTTTTTCGCTCCAAGCAATTCTATTAGTAATAACATCAACAAAAAAACATTTTTATTTTAGTAGATTAAGTCAGCAGATAAAATTAATCGTATATTTTCTTTTCGATAAGTATTACAATAGTTTTGCAAGTGCATAAGCAACATCAAAAAAGGGAAAAGACCCTTAATTTGCAGTGTGAAATAAAAAAAGAGACAATTCTATTGTCTCTTTTTTTATTTCATATTATAAAATTTGATTTTATACATTATAAGAAATCAGCTCTAAGTCTATCGAAACTAGGTTCTTAAAACGCTGCCCTAGTGATTCCATATCTTCATCTATTGCTTCATAATACCACTTGATTTGTGCATTTTTTATTTTTTCAATAAAAAGAATCAATTCAAATATTTGTTTTGACGAAGCTGTATTTAAGTATTCTATTTTAAATACAAATACAGATTCGGGTTTAGGCGATTCTGAATATTCTTTTAACCAATTGAATACAGGCTTGTAAAACTCTACTGCATCTTCGGGTAAAGAAACATTAGAAAATGAAAATTCATTATTTTCAGGATCTAAAACAATACTAGGCGTATCTTCGGTTTCGGATAATATAAATGGATTCATTGAATGGTTATTTTAATTTTACAGACGTTTGTATTGTAAGAAAAGTTGTTTTATCGTTTATATTATAAGTACTATAGTTTAATTTATTATCACTTTTTAAGCGAATATCTACCAAACCAAGACCTGTTTTTTTACCACTGACATTACCATAATCTAGCAAAATTTGATCGTAATAATGATGCAATTCATCGTTATTCATATCATTGATAAAATCTAACTTTTTAGTAAATTCATGAACATGATCTCGTTGTATAAAATTACCTGCTGTCATTATAAATTTGTTATCTGCTTCGCTCAGATAAAAAATACCAGGATTTTCATCTATTTGCATTTCGCCACGTTCGGCATGTTTACTTATGTTTTGCAATAATTCAACCATAATATGATAAACGCGTTTTGCTGTCGCAGTTTTATCCATTTGGCTCTTTATTATAGACAATAAGTTTAGAACATTTGTTTGATCAAAATACCCGTCAAAGTTAATTAAAATATTTTCATTATTTAATCTTTCATGCAATGTTCTTATGTCGTGCATCGAATTTTTTTCAAATTCAG
>JAOZTL010000042.1 GCA_029942205.1 Bacteroidales bacterium
GTTCACTTCAAATCGGCACAGCAAGCCATTATTGTGATACTTATGATTCCGCTAGGATGGCTTGGTTCTGCGTGGGGGCACGGCTTAGAGGGCTTTCAACTATCGATGCTCAGCATGTGGGGAATGGTAGCTTTGTCGGGCGTTATCATTAACGATGCCGTCGTTTTCTTGGCAAAATATAATTCCTTAATCAAAGAAGGACAAAAAGTGATTGATGCCGTTTATGATGCAGGAATTGCTCGTTTCAGACCCATTTTACTTACAACCATTACCACCACATTGGGCTTGTATCCTTTGATTTTGGAGGAAAGTTTCCAAGCACAATTCCTTATCCCAATGGCTATTGCGTTGGCTTATGGTGTTTTGGTGGGAACAGGATTTATTCTTACATTTTTCCCTGTTTTAATTTTGATTGTGAATGATATTAATGTTTATGTAAAATGGCTTTGGACTGGAATAAAACCTGAACGAGAAGAAGTCGAAATTGCAAATATTCATGCAAAACGATCGATTGATTAAGAAAAAAAGAAGCTTGAAATTACTCTCTCTAGGGATTTATTATGATAATTAATCCCTAGAGATGCAAAAATGATTGAATTTCAATAATTTACAATATTTTAAAAAATGAAAAAATACAGTCTAATTATATTATTTAGCGTATTCGTTACGAATATTTTGGCACAAGAGCAAGATTCTATTGTGAAAATAGAATTGTCTCTTTCACAAGCAATAGAACGAGGTTTAGAGAAAAATTATCAAATGATAATTTCTCGGAAAAATGTCGAAATTGCTGAAAACAATAATACTTGGGGGGCTGCTGGGCGATTGCCGTCTATTTCATTTGGCATTTCGCAAGGAAACCGATTCGACAATTCAGCAAACAACAATCCTCTTTCGACCGACGAACGAATGAATACACTGAGCCATTCCATCACGCCTAATGCCAATTTGCGATGGACAATTTTTGGTGGTTTTGCAATTCAAGTAACCAAAAGTAATTTAAGTTTAGCTCAACAAATGGCAGAAGAAGGGCTGGCTGTTCGTGTCGAAAATACAGTGCAACAAATCGCTTTAGCTTATTATTCTGTTTTGCTCGAAAATGAAAAATTAGACGTAATGACCGAAGTATTAAAACTTTCTAGTGATCGGTATTATTACATGATGCAAAAAAAAGAATTGGGTACGGCGGTAACTTTTGAGGTTTTACAGGTGAAAAATAATTTTTTGAGCGATTCGTCTAATTATTTGCTGCAAAGAGTAAATTACGAAAACTCGTTGCGTACCTTAGCCTTAAGCATGGGCGACTCGGCTTCAGTTAGTTATGTATTGACCGACGATGTACTGATTGTGGATAAAGAATATTTGGTGAACGATTTGCAAACCAAAATGTTCAGTAATAACAAAACGCTTCGTAATCAGTATATTAACATTAAAATGTCGGAAAATGCCATTAAAATGAATAAAAGTGGCTGGTATCCTACACTTGCATTAAATGCAGGAACAGATTACGTAAACTCATTTTATAGCATCGATGGTGGAGATTATGCTTCTGGATATTCGTATGATGCGTATGCCAATTTGTCGCTTACTTACACACTTTATAGCGGTGGTGCTCGCAAACGAAACATCCAAAATGCAAAAATTGAACAAGAAATCAGCCAGTTACAAATTGATGAAATGAAACTTTCATTAACAAACCAGCTGCTGTCTATCAATGAGTTATACAATATTCGGAAGCAAATGTTTCAAGTAGCCGAAGAAAATCTCGAAAGTGCAAAACTTAATCTGCAAATAGCCGAACATAAATTCAAAAATGGAAGTATTAATTCGTTCAATTACAGAGATATACAAATGGTTTATTTGAATGTAGCTTTTTCACGTTTACAAACAATTTACAATTTGATCAGTACACACACCGATTTGTTACGCTTGACAGGCGGTATTGTTAATGAATATTAAGTTTTCGCCTTTTTTGATGTTGCTTACGCAATTCGAGTATCTACATAAAGTTTGGATAAGCTTGATTTTCAGTAAATTGAAAAGCATTGTCTATTTAAGCTAAGTCATTGAAAATATCAGACCTGTTAGGTTTTTTTAGACAGAACTCAACTATTGTTAGAATATTACGTAAGCAATATCAAATAGATCGAAGACCAGAAGACCTTTGTTTTTGGTTTGGTGCGCTTCAATTTATTTTGTACGTTTGAGCCTTATAACTAAATTAGATTATTAGCCATCTATTTGTTGCTAATGATTTGATTTTTTGAACTTTACATAAAGTGATAATTTTAATTTTAAGATAAATGAAGAATTTTTTTTCAAATAAATATGTCAAATTTTCATTAGTAACTATTCCTTACTTATTACTCGTTATTTGGCTAAATAATTACTGGTGGCTACTAGGAGTGCCTATTTTAGTAGATATTTATATCACTAAAAAAGTGAATTGGAGCTTTTATAAAAAGAAAACTGGAACAAAAAAAGATAAATTGTACGAATGGATTGATGCAATTATTTTTGCATTGGTAGCTTCTAGTTTAATCAAAATTTTTATTTTTCAGTTGTATGCCATACCGACTCCTTCGCTCGAAAAGACACTATTGGTAGGCGATCGCTTGTTTGTGAGTAAAATTAGTTATGGACCACAAATGCCCAACACGCCTTTAGCATTGCCATTGGTACATAATAAAATGCCTTTTGCACCCGAAACCAATTCGTTTGTTGATTGGTTGTCGCAGCCTTACAAGCGATTGGCAGGATTGAACGAAATTGAAAATAACGACATTGTTGTGTTTAATTTTCCAGTAGGAGACACGATTGTTGTCGGACGTGAGAATCCTGATTATTATACTTGGATACGCATGTACGGACGTGAAGAAATTTGGAAAGAGTTTCAAGTCAAGTCGTTACCTGTCGATAAAAGAGAAAATTTTGTAAAACGATGCATTGCCATTCCTGGCGATGAATTGAAAATTGTAGACGGAGTAGTATTCATAAACGGAAAGCAAAATACAGAAATTGAGGGTTTACAATTTAATTATTTCGTAAAAACGAACGGTTCGATAATTAATCCGAAAGCATTTGAAAATTTGGAAATTGCTAAAGACGACATCAGTTTTGATGCCGCAAGCTCAAGCTATTTCTTGCCTTTGACTAATGAAGTGGCAGAAAAACTTAAAAGTATGCCTATTCTGGAATCTATTGTTAGGAAACAAACGAAAGCTGGAAAATACGAAGAAAATATTTTTCCGCATAGCCCTGCTTATTCTTGGAATGATGATAATTTTGGTCCTTTGGTAATTCCAGAAAAAGGAGAAACGGTAAAGCTTACACTTAAAAATTTACCTATTTACGAACGAGTAATTACTGCTTATGAGAGAAATAAGCTAGAAGTAAAGAACGGAAAAATATGGATTAATGACATAGAAAGTACCGAATATACTTTCCAAATGGATTACTACTGGATGATGGGAGATAATCGCCACAATTCAGCAGATTCAAGGGTTTGGGGATTTGTACCAGAAGATCACATTGTTGGAAAACCCGTGATGGTATTTTATTCTTTGGATAAAGACAAAGGTTTTTTTGCCAGTATTCGTTGGGATAGAATTTTTAAAATTATTTAAAAAATCAGACTTCGACTTTTTTGATGTTGTGTTCCTTAATTCTGCAAAACTATTGCAATCAATGATTTATAGAAAAGTAAGTGTCTAGTTAATATTGTTTACACACTTAATGCGTTAAGGGTGATGGTTTTAGTTTGTCTGGAATTGCCTGTTTTGTTGATTTGTTTTGATTATATTACAAATATAAAAGAACAGGCAATTTTTTTTTTGAAAAAACGTTACAAAAGGCAATAGAATCATAATTATTGCAGCATTTTAGTATAACACAAACGAGTTGGTTTAGCCACTCAATTATTTAAAAATACGCACTAACTAAAAACCAATCACATGAAAAAAATTAGTTACCTTATTCTATCCATTAGCTTATTATTTATTGGCACTTCATGCGAATTGCTGGAAACGGCAGGCGACGAGTTATCGTCCGAAGAAGTAACCGAAGGGCTAAAAACGGCACTCGAAGTAGGCACAGACACAGCCGTAACGGTTCTTAACGCTCCTGGTGGCTATTTCAAAGACGAAGCGGTAAAAATCCTTTTACCCGAGCAAGCACAACCAGCCATTGATTTGGCGAGTAATTATACAGCACTACAGCCAGTTATCGATTTGCTGCTAGAAGGACTCAACCGTACCGCCGAAGATGCTGCCTCACAGGCAAAACCTATTTTTGTGGATGCAATTGTAAACATGAGTATCGCTGATGCTTTTGAAATTTTGAATGGAGGACCTACTGCTGCTACCGATTATTTGAAAGCGCAAACTTATGGCGATCTTCAACATGCTTTTGCCACAGACATTAACAATTCGCTAGGCAAACCATTAGTCAATAATTACTCAGCTGTACAGCTTTGGAGTCAATTAGCTAGTGCTTATAATTTGGCAACTATACTCACTGGTGGTAAATTGATTGACCCTAACTTAGGCGAATACGTTACAGGAAAAGCTCTCGATGGTTTATTCTTGAAAATCAGTATTCAGGAAAGTAAAATTAGAGAAAATCCATCCGATTGGGCGTTGTCGGCTGTTGGTGGATTGCTGGACAAAGTATTCGGAAGTGCAGGATAAAATATTCTGTTTTTTTTCGTAAAATACATAAAACTTTGCTAAAAACTTGTTTTGTTTAATTATGTGCAATAATTTACAAATGACAATTTCAGCAAAGTTTTTTTTATTTTTATATAAATGCGTAAGCAGTATTAAAAAAAACGAAAATCTAATTTGTTATCTCAATATCATACTTATGTAAAAGTCCAGAAATACTTTGGAGAGAAAATTTCGCTTTCTTTATTTTGTTAATTTCCAAATCAATAGAATAATTGTAGGAAGTCCGAAAGTCTACTTTCTCAATTATCGTATTTTCAAAAATTGCCCCTGTTAAGTTACAATTATCAAACATAGAATCGGTTAAATCACATGCAACAAAGTCTGTTTCGTGTAGTTGTGAATTACTAAAAGTGGTTTTTCGTATTTTTGTTTTATAAAAAGAAGAATGATCGAGTAAACAATTATCAAAGCTGAAAGAAAGTCCGAATTTGTTACAATTGTCAAAATGCAAGCCTAGCATTTTACAATCTTCAAATTTTGTGTCTCGAAAAGTAGTATTGTTCATATTTACCAAACTTAGATTGCAGTCAATGAATTGACAATCATAAAATTGGATAAAAGAAAGATCTGAGTCTGAAAAATTACAATTGTTGAAATTACAGTTTTCGTATTCTCCTTTAGCTAAAGGAGTTTGGCTGAAATTATTTTTAGTAAAGGTTTTGTTGTCGAAGTAAGTTTGTTCCATTTCTTGCTGCTTTAGAGGGATAAAGGTAGAAAATAAAAGAGAGAAAAAAATTTTTTTTTTTTTAAAGGGAAAGCGAGAAGCAAGCCAGAAGAACTTAAAAAAAATAAAATTTTTACTGATAATTTTGATGAAAAAATCCCGAAGCACGTTAAAATTATGTACATTTGTCCGATTAAAAATAAGGTTTTTTGATCGAATCTTAATAAAACAAAAAATAAGCTAAAAAATACTTACAAATTAATATTTCTGCATAACATGAAGATTTCCTATAATTGGCTGAAACAGTATATCGACCTAGACATTAATCCAAATGAACTTTCTGTTATCCTGACCGACATTGGTTTAGAGGTAGAAGGAATGGAAGAATACGAATCGATTAAAGGCGGTATGAAAGGCTTGATTATCGGTGAAGTGCTTACTTGTGAGCAACATCCAAATGCCGATCGTTTGAGTGTAACAACCGTAAACATTGGTACAGGCGAAACGTTGCCAATTGTTTGTGGTGCGCCTAATGTTGCTGTTGGTCAGAAAGTTGTAATTGCCAGCGTAGGTACAATGCTTTACATGGGCAAGGATGAAGTGAAAATAAAAAAAGGCAAAATCCGTGGAGAACAATCGCTCGGTATGATTTGCGCACAAGACGAAATAGGCATTGGCACGGATCACGACGGTATTATCGTGCTTCCTGAAACGGTAACGGTAGGCATGCCAGCAAGTGATTATTTTTCGATTGAAAAAGACATTGTTTTTGAAATTGGGCTTACTCCAAATCGTATCGATGGAGCATCGCAC
This sequence comes from Bacteroidales bacterium, assembly GCA_029942205.1. GTDB lineage: Bacteria > Bacteroidota > Bacteroidia > Bacteroidales > JAOZTL01 > JAOZTL01. The sequence goes on from JAOZTL010000042.1 coordinate 6,205, forward strand.
CATGGTGCTGCACGCGATTTAGCTGCGTTTTTGAAATTACATAAACCTGAAATATGGACAGGCTGGAAACGGGAATCAGTAGACAGTTTTAAGGTCGATAATCAATCGAGAACCATTGGCATCGAAATTGAAAATACAGCAGCTTGCCATCGTTATGCAGGGCTGACTATTAGCGGAATAGAGGTAAAAGAATCGCCCGAATGGATACAAAATAAATTGAAAGCAATTGGCTTGTCGCCGATCAATAATATTGTGGATATTACTAACTTTGTATTGCACGAAGTGGGGCAGCCGTTACATGCTTTTGATGCAAACCAAATTGTGGGCAATAAAGTGATTGTCAAGACATTAAGCGAAGGTAGCGAATTTGTTACGCTGGACGAACAAACACGCAAATTATCGTCGGAAGATTTGATGATTTGCAATAGTGAAGGCGGCATGTGCATTGCTGGTGTATTTGGTGGCTTGAAATCGGGGGTTAATGCCCAAACCACGAGTATTTTCTTGGAGAGTGCTTATTTTAATCCAGTGTACGTTCGTAAAACGTCCAAGCGGCACATGCTCCAAACGGATGCGTCGTTTCGTTTTGAACGTGGGACAGATCCCAACATTGTTCCGTATGCACTCAAACGTGCGGCATTGTTGATTAAAGAGATTGCTGGAGGCGAAATTAGTTCTGAAATTATTGATATTTATCCTGAGCCAGTAAGCGATTTTCGAGTAGAAATTAGCTACAAACGTGTAAATAGCTTAATAGGCAAAGAGATCGAAAAAGAAACGATCCAACAAATATTAGAATCTTTAGATATAAAAATTGTAGAACAAAAAGCTGAAGGATTGACGCTGAACGTGCCTCCATACCGAGTGGATGTGCAACGTGAAGCGGATGTGGTGGAAGAAATTCTTCGTATTTATGGTTATAATAATATCGAAATTTCGGAAAAGGTAAATTCTACACTTTCGTACATTCAAAAACCCGATAGTAACCAGTTACGCAATACGATTTCGGAGCTGCTGTCTGCCAATGGTTTCAACGAGGCAATGTCTAATTCGCTAACAAAAAAAGATTATTACAACGATCTAAAAGAGTTTAAAGCAGAGAATACGGTTGAAATATTTAATCCGCTAAGTATCGATTTGAATGCTATGCGCCAAACCTTGCTGTTCAATGGCTTAGAGGCGATTATTCATAATATTAATCACAAAAATCTGAACTTGAGATTGTATGAATTTGGTAATTGTTACTCGTTTACGAACAAAGAAACAGAAAATCCTATTCATAAATACAACGAAAGTCAGCATTTAGCAGTCTTCTTGAGTGGTAAGAAAGAAGCTGCCAATTGGAGTAATGCCGACGAAAATGTATCATTTTATCAATTAAAAGCATCGGTAGAAAAGGTACTGAAACGCCTGAACTATTCGATAGAGAAATTGACTGAAAAAGAGACGGATACTGAATCGCTTGCTTATGGAATGGAATATGTTTACAACAATAAACCGCTTGTTACATTTGGATCGGTGAGTAAATTATTTTTGAATAAATTTGATATTGCACAAGAAGTATTTTATGCTGATTTTAACTGGGATATTATTTTACAGAAAATGCCAGAGGCGGCTCTTTATCAAGAAATTCCGAAATATCCGAAAGTGAAACGTGATTTGGCCTTGTTGGTCGATAAAAGTGTGAAATTTAATCAAATAAAAGCAATCGCCTATAAAGCAGAACGCAAATTGCTTAAAAATGTATCCATTTTTGATGTGTATGAAGGTGAGAATCTAGCAAACGACAAAAAATCGTATGCGGTAAGTTTTACGCTGCAAGATGAACATAAAACGCTAAAAGATAAGCAAATAGATAAAATTATGCAAAATTTAATTAAGAATTTTATGAGTCAATTAGACGCACAAATTCGTTAAGGAACATAAATTAAATAAGCTAATAAACAAGACTCTCGATCTTTTTTAATTACGTATTAATGAGCGTTTTTCCTCTAGTGTGTAAGAAACATCAAAAAAGGTCAAAGATCTAAAATAATTATTTGCCACTCTACGTTTTAAATATAGAGTGGCTTTTTTTATCGCTTTCCCCACCCAATCGAGATTTATGAAAATAATTGTCTTTTATATTATATCGCTGTATATTCCTACGTTATTTAGTCAATCGTATTATAATTTGAATGAGTAAAATGCTGTTTCTAAAGAATCGTTACAGCATTTCTTTTCCGATGAATTTATGGATGATAAATATAATTGGACTGCCGACCAAATTAGTGAATCGCACAAACTGAAAGATGGTTTTTTATTTCTAACAAGCTCGCTCAGTACACCTTTAGAAACTTCGATTCCTATCGATTTTGACGAAATGAATGATTTTCAGATAGAAACCAGCATTCAGGTTATTCAGGGCGATGCGAATGCTTTTTCGGGGATTTTCTGGGGAATACAGATTTTTAGCGAAACGTATAAATTTGGTTTTTCACCTAACGGATCGCACACTATTTTTAAAGATAATTCTACTTCTATTGAAAAATATTTAGACTGGACGCATAGCGGCTTGATTAATCCAAAATCGACAAATAAACTGACAATCAGGAAAATGGATAATGAGTATTATTTTTTTATTAATGAGAAATTTGTACATAGTTTTTCGTATTTTCCTTTACCTGGTTTTGATATTGGTTTTCGGGTTGCTGCTAAATCTACCATAAAAATTGATTATCTTACCGTGAGTTATATTAATTGAGAAGATCTTCCGAAAGTTCAATTAGTAAATTCATACAATTCAATGAAATACAGAGTTATTAATGCGAAAGCTAATTTTGTCTATGTACTTAGTGAATGTTTTATTTTTAAATAAAAAATAGTATATTTGTGGAAATGGAAATAAATTATGCACAAAAACAGAAATGATGCTGTAGGTAATTATTGTATTTATGCTATTTATATTGATTTCAAAACATTCAAAATCGGAAAAGCAGACTTGGATAGAACCAACAAAGCTGGCACTCCTGTTCGGATCATGCAACAAACGAATATATTTAAGCGTATTGTTAGTATTCAGCATGTTGATTTTAAAATTATTCTTAGGCTTTATGCCGTAACATCTGCTGACGTGAAACGTAAAGAGCAAGAGGAAATAGAGAAGTATTACAATGAAACAGGCGAGATACCAGAGGGAAATAGAAATAGTTTTGATACTAAAAATAACAGATAATGAGAGTATTAACCACCGAATATACCGATTATTTAATTAACCCGAATGAATATCATTTGCCGTTGTTATTGAAAAAACACCTTTTTGAGCAATTAAATAATAGTATCTTTTCGGAAGAACAATTAGGTGCTGTTAAATCTGATTATGTGTTTATTATTAATTTAAAAACGACGAATAATCAGGCTGAATTATGTGTTACAGAATCTGAGTGTAAGGAAAAGGAATACAACTGGTTAATCGAATTTCCGTATGAAGTGATTCATCGTTCGGATGATCGTAATCGAAGCTATACCGAATTGCTATTTAATGCATTAAAACAAATTTTGCCACATTACCAAGTGCCTGAATCAACTATTGATACCCTCCAAGACAAAGTGCTTAACGAAATTACAAACTTGCCTTCTGCCTATCAATTACATGACGAAGAGCTTGCCAATGCACAGTATGTGCGTGAACGCAGAGAAGAATATGAGAACGAAGATTAACCGTTCAATAATACGATTACCAACGGTAATTTTTATTATAAAAAAACATAAAAAATGTTTTTATTTCGAGAATAAGACTAATCTTTTTTCAATAATCCTATTTGTAGAAATATAGTTACACTGCACTGTGGCTTATAGCAATTTAGAAAAATCGATCGTTATATTTTTATAAATTGTAATTATCAATATTAAATGCTAAATTTGTGTTTAATTAAAACAGATAAGTAAGCGTAAGAAGATATTTATTTTTCTAAAAATCATTCATGTGAGATAGCTTTACACAAGTGCGTGAGCAACATCAAATAGATAGAAAATCTTACTTTTCACTATAAATTTTTAAAAGATTGGAGTCGAAAGATTGTTTCTTTTTTCACTTTCTATTCCTGTATTTCATTAGTTGTAAGTGTTTTACACAAGTACGTAAGCAACATTAAATAGCACTTAGTGCTTACTATAAATTTACAGAATTGCGTGAGCAACATCAAATAGGCGAAGACCTTAATATGATTATTATGAATAAAAGAAAAATTGCCAGTTTATTATTGATTTTGTTTCTAGGAAATACGATGATTGGACAGTTTCAAGATGACGGAGATTGTGGATACGATGGTGTTTCGCAACGAAAATTCAACAAACAGCCTTGGGTAGGCAACAACCAATTTTTGTATGATTATTTGAACGAAATAGCGTATACGCAAGCCGATACTGCTTACGAAATAAGGTATCGTGTACCGATACAGTTCTGGATATACCGAAATTCGGATGGGAGTGAAGGACATGATGAAGCTAAAATCAAAAAAATGATGCAAGATTTAAACCACTATTACACGCAGAATCGTGTGGGGATTGGTTTTTATGTAGCAGGAATTACGTACATCGATAATACAAAACGGCGCACACAAGGTTATTACTGGGAAGCTCCGATGCAGACATTTCGAAATCGAGATTTAGACTATCTGAATGTGCATATTGTGAGGCGATTGCGAAGAAAAAAAATATTTACTAAAAAAGTAACTACCGTGCGTGGAACGTACAATCATTTGAGCAAAGGAGTGATCGTGCGGGAATATTCATCACCGACATCTTTGGCGCACGAAATAGGGCATTATTTTGGGCTAATGCACCCACACCGTTCGTGGCGACGTGGACGCTTTGCACAAGAAGCAGTTGATAGAAACCGCAAATTTAGAAATGGCATCAAGTACGGGCTTATTTGTGAGCACAGTGGCGATGGTATTTGCGATACGCCAGCAGAACCAAATCTGAACTATTATGTCAATGATAGATGTCAATACATTGGGAAAGTAACCGACCGATGGGGGGATACTTATCACCCGAATACAAACAATATTATGTCGTATCCTGCCAATAGAAAATGTAGAGATAACTTTACTATGGGGCAAATTGCCGTCATGC
>JAOZTL010000043.1 GCA_029942205.1 Bacteroidales bacterium
TAAGCAACATCAAAAAGGTCGAAGACCTTAATTGGTTTTTCGTGGGCAAAATATTTTATAAATCCATTCTGTTTTATCTTGCAATCCGACAGTTTCTACTGTAATTAAACTATCAGGGCTGTTAAATTCAATGTATAAATTATTTATATTTCTTACCGCACCTTTGGTTTGCCAAATAATATTTTCAGGCGATCGCTTATCTGCCGATCCGTTGTAGATAATTAATTTATCTGGTAAATCAAACATGTTAAAAAATAACTTAAAGCGACCTTTTTCCATTTTCATTCGATACACTTTTATGGTTGTTCCAAAGCCTCCCGATTCGGTAAGCGATCCGCAATCCAATGGAACTTCTGATACTTCAAATGACGCTTCTTTGGATAAATAAATGGTTTTATTCTTTAAGAAAACGAAAGAAGTCTTAAGTTCTTTGTAGCTGTCAGCTTTTACCGATGCACGGATAAGACTGTCAATGGGTACATTAAAAAATCCTGCTTCGCCGATAGAGTCGGTCGTTTCGCTTTGTTTGGCATTATAAAACACTAAATCTATTTGCGCATTTTCGATTGGTTTTCTTGTTTCATTATCTATTATGCTTATTCGCATATCGGGTTGTGCTATTTCTTCTGGTGGAGGCATCACTTCTGTTGTGTCGGCAACAGGTGGTACTATGGCTAAATTATTTTTCCAATCAATAAAGAACGGATATAAAAAATATGCTAATGCTGCTAATAATAAAAGTAAAAGAGGAAGTAACCACACCCAGATCGAAATTTTTCTTTCACCAAGCATTATTTGATGAAATTCATTGTTACTTTGACAAATATACTTTTTTTCAAAGGTATCTTCGTGGTATTTAGCTTTGACAAGAATTTCCGAATTTATTTTAAAATTACTAAAAGTAATGATTCCCATCGAATTTGTCTGCTTGACGTATTGCTCCCCGTCATATTCAAATGTTACGTCAAAATTATCTAAGTAATCATTTTTTGCATTCACAAACTGAAACTGCATTGTAGCCAAGGTATGCAAAGTAACAGATTCTGGTTCGGTAGGGCGTACACCTATTATTTTGTTTACGGTATTTTGTCCTTGGCAAGTAAATATTTGCGACGAAGCAATTTCTCCATCAATAATTTGTTCGGCAATAACCTCGTTATCAACAAACATGTTTTCCAGAATAATATTTCCGTATTCGTTTGCAGTTTTTCGATAAATATTGTCTCCAACTTTGAAATTAATGTGGGCATTTTCGATAAAATGATCTTTATCATCTTGAACTAAAAAGCGCATACTAAAGTGAGGCGGAGTACCTATTATCTTATAAAGGTCTTTGTTTGCTTCGCATACAAATTGCGACGGTTCGCTAAGATGCTGATAAATGGTTATTTGCGTGCCTATCGGAACATCATTGAGTTCTATTTGTCCTTTTTTATTTGTTTTTACTTCTATTTTATTGCCATCGTACTCAAGAAAAGCAAGTACATTTTTTATTGGTTTATTCTTTTTATCTACCAGCTCTATTTTAATATTTTTATTCGGGAGAGCTATTCGGAATAAATAATTGTCTCGATCATCACAAATGTATTCTTGAATATTTATTTTTTTCAGATCCGAGTCTTCCTGCCATGCTTTGATTGGAGTGAAAAATGGGATGTCCTGCAAATAAGCTTGCCCTTTTTCATTTGAGATTAAGTTTCTTTCTTGGTCGTGATAATTTAGAATAATCCGTTGATTTGGAGCAGAACTATTATCCGAATAAATAGTTTTTAGATCAATATCCAGAACTTTTATTGGGATTATTTTTTGGATTAAACCTGTTTCTGCATTATAATTGTCGGAAGTGAAGCCCCATCGAATAATGACAAAATTCTGATCGCCGTTGTCTTTCCTTATAATTAAAATATCTTCGTAATCAGGGATTTCAATACAAGAATCGAGAAGATTGAATAAATCCTCTTGTTTTTGTTTTTCGGTGGTCAAATGTTTAATTACATTTTTATACAGTTGATTGATTTGATATTTTAATTTTCCTTTGGTGGTTTCTTTTTCCGCATTCGATAATTCATTGAAATGCACAATATTCCCATCAAATTCGGTATGCCATGAGATTTTGTTCCCTCCTGCAGGTACGGGTTCTGCAAAAACAAGATAATTTTTTTCACGTTCAAATAATTTTTTTAATTGTTGATAGCGTTTTATATTTTCACTAGCCCCTTGCGAAAACATGGGTCTGATAGAAGAAATATCGGTTATGCTTATGGGTTGTTTCACGGTATTTTTATTAAAAAGTAAATATAGGTTTTATTAAGTTTTTTTTCAAGAAAAAACTATTGTTTTCGTAACTTAAAGTCGATTAAATCGCCACTTCCATCTTTTTGGATTGCTTTACAGTCGGCAACTCCTTTTTCTCCTTGTACGCATTCAAATTTGTATGCATTGTAATATCCACCATCGCCATCACAAATAGCATTGTCTGGTTGTATCATAATTAACTTTCCGTCAAGGAAACTTATTTCAAGATCGGCAACACACGTGCGTCCTCCGTCTTTTTCTTCCACGAGAGTTAATTTTCCATTTCCATCTTTGCGAATATCGAAATAAAGCGAAATCTTACTTTCATCGACCGTACTAATCAGGTCGTTACTGCTTTTCCAGCTCCCTTCGGCAAAACTTAAATCCTCGGGATTATCAGGAATAATGAGAGTTGTATCTGCATTCAAAAGTTTGTCTAATTGTAGCAGAGGACCTATGGTTTGGTCGGTACTGATTATTTTTCCTGTTCTCACCATTAGGTCAATTAGCTCGTTTACAGGCATATCGGGATTTACTGATTTCACTAAAGCAACCGCTCCAGCCACAATGGGCGATGCCATGCTTGTACCTTGAAGAAATGCAAATTTTCCGTTCGGAACAGCACTGTATATTCTCACGCCAGGGGCAGTAATTGTTGTCATTTCGCCAAAATTACTAAACTCTGCACGTTCGCCATTATTATCTAATGCCGCAACGATTATTGTTTTTTTCGATCGAGCCGAGGGATCTATTCCCGTAATAATATTGCTATTACCAGCAGCTTGTACAATAACAATGTTATTTTCTACTGCAAAATCATACAAATCATCCCAAAAAATCGCTTCATCAGGATACAAAGTAGCGGCTAGTTCCTTTTGTTCTTCGATTGGCATCAGTGAAAATTCTGGTGGAAACATCATTCCTAGCGACATGTTGATTACATCCGCTTCTTGATGAATGGCGTACAAAATACCTGCTACAACAGACAGCGAACTCATATTTCCATTTTCATCACCAAGCTGTATTGGCATGAATTTGCAATTTGGAGCAATCCCAGCCAAACCTTCTCCATTGTTAGCCAGACCAATAGCCGTGGCAGCTACATGTGTTCCATGTTCGCCACCTTCTACTGCTGGCGGAAATACATTTTCTGAGTGTGAAGCTACGTTCCACGGTTTTACTATTTTTCCTTGAAATTCGGGATGAGTTAAGTCAAATCCATTATCAATAATAGCAACAATAATGTCTTCTGAGCCTTGTGTTTTTGTCCAAGCTTCGGGAGCTTTTATGGTAGAAAAATACCAATTTTGTTCGCTATTGGTAAATCCTGGATCCGTAAATTCGGCATGTTCAAACAAGGATTCGCTAAATACCAATCGAGCCTCTTCGAAGGTTTTTATGCTGTCCATCCATTGTTTCCATTCGCCCGAGGGTGTTTTTAATTGTAATAAATTAATGAGCGTGTCGTAATACGTAATTTCCAGATTCCCAGAGTATTTTGCTATTAATTTATCCGAAAATGCTTTTAAGTCTGCTTCTTTGGAGAGAGCAACATTTATTTTATCAACCAAAATTTTACGTTTAGCCGGATCGTCAGGATCTATACCCACTTGCGTAGTGTCTATTGGTGGAACAATGCCTTGTTCGGGTAGCGTATTAGGGCTTTGTAAGCACAAAAAATAACAAATTGCTAACAAAATGAACATAATCAGAGCACCAATGATCATCCATAACCAAGCAGGCAATCTTCTTTTTTTCGTTTCTGGTGGTGGTGGTGGGGTAGGAGGGGGATTGGTTGATTGTGGTTCTATTTTTTTTGTGCTATTTTCTTCTACGGGTGCTTTTTCTAGTTGTTTCTCAATAGGTATTTTATTTTCTGCAACAGGCGGAGGCGTTTGTTGCGCAGCAAGTTTTTCATTTTCACGCAATGCTTTTTCTGCTTCCGATAAGGCTAATACTTGGCTCAATTGAAAATTTTGCTCTTGTGCTTTATCCGAGTTAAACCCCCACAGAACAAGAACAATACGAGAATCCTCGACCCAAATATGATCGAGCGCAGGAATTTCTACGGCAAGCAAAAGTAATTCTCCAAGCTCTTTTAATTGCTGATCGGTTTCTGTTTGAAGCTCCGTCGCAAATTTTTTGATTTTATTAATCAATGAACTTAGTTTCTGCCGCACCTCATTTTGTTGTTGTTCATTCAGTTTGGTGTACGAAATTCCGTTAGAAACATAATCGGTCATCCAATGGGCTTGTCCACGCCCAGAAGTAGCTCCTTGTCCCACTACTGGCTCTGATAAAAGCCCTGCGTATTGTTCGCCAAGGCGTTCGTTCAAAATAGCTTTTAGCTGATTGTAGCGTGTGTGTACTGGTTCGCCGTACCAAATAATTGGACGATATTCTCGTAAATCGGTAGAAAATAATACTTTTTTTGGCATAATTTTATGAGCAATAACGAATGTTTGTTCTTATTAACTGTTAGGTCTTCGACCTTTTTGATGTGGCTTATGCACTCGTATAAAACTATTGTAATGAATAGTTTGCCGAAAAGCAAATAGGGTATTTATTTTATCCAGCCACTAAAAGCTTCGACCTAGTTGATATTACTTACACAATTCTATAAACTACGTGAGTATCATCAAATAGGTCGAAGATCTTTATTTTACTTTTTTCAGGATAGAACCCAATCGAGCGTCAGCTTCGGCAGATTCAGCATCTTTCACATTTTCTTCGTGGTATACATTGGCTTCAAATGAGTTACGTATTCCTGTTGTCCATTCCACAAAAATCCGTTCACCAGGAAATTCTACACCCAGTTTTAGATCTTTCTTTTTGGGAGCAGCAACTATTTTTTCAGAGAAAATAGGGTTTGGATCGTTTGCTTTCACTTTTGGGCGTTCGTCAAAAGGAACAAAAGTCCATCCAAGTGTATTTACAAAATTATTCAAAAGATTGGCAGAAATACGTGCAACAATATCAATATTACTTGTTAGCTGAAATGTTTCGATGTGCTCACGTGTTGAATCGGCAATGTATTTTTTTAGATTAACCCGATTTTTATTTTTATTTAATTCTTTGATAATCAAATCGGCAACTTTTTTCTTCAAACCAAGTGAAAATAGAATATCTTCGGATTTAACCAAGTCAATGTGTTCGAGCCATTTACTTAATAAATTACCTGCAAAAATGTATGCTTTATCAAATTGATCTTTTGGTTTTGTTTCGCTATTTTGGTTTTCTACCAGCGAGCTTATATCAATTCCTGTATCTTCAAGGATTTGAGTAAGAGCTTTTTCATCGTCAATGCCGAAAAAGTCTTTCAATTTTTGTAAAATACTTTCGGTTTTTTCGTCAGATTCAATTGTAATAAATTGTTTGAGCATTTCGATAATATCCAAAGGAATAGTTTTGCTTTGTAGTGTATTACTCGCTTCTTGGTTTTTGGAGCTTCCTTTTTGTGTCATCATTAAGTCGAAATAGATTTTCCACGACAAATCGTCTGAAATAACCAATCGATCGACTAAATTTCCGAATGTATTTTTATCTTTTTGCATTTTCATTAATCCCATGAAAACTTGTGCGGCATTTACTCGTGCTTTACCGAGTTTTTCTTCAATATTCCCTCCTTGATAAAAAGCACTCATTTCTTGATAAATATCTTCTTTTAATTGAGCTATTTGCGAGCGAATTTGTTCTCGTTTGATTATAGGATTACAAGTAGGCGTTAAGTATTTGATGATATAATCCATTCCACTTTTATTTAATTTCGTGGATTCTTGCCAAGCTTCTAGTGGTTTATGAAAATAGCGATTAATATCAGGGTGTGCGGTAAATGATTTTTCCATATCCTGAAATTTTTCAACATATTCGGGGCGAACAGCCGTTTCTTTTCCTGCACCGTCCATGCCTTCGTAAATACTTTTTGACCACTTCGGATCACGTAGCATGAATAAGTTTTTGAAACTTTCGTTCGTATCCCATTGTTCTATCCATTTATCACCGATGGATATTCCCATTTGATCAGCAAAATTAGCACCAACACGAGCTGTCCATTTGCTGTTGTGCGGACCTAAGTCTCCAGGTTTTTCGGTAGCAGGGTTTCCTGCAAGTTCGATATTGAATTTGGTAAAAACAACTAAAAGCGGAATCAATTTTTCTATATCATTCTGATTCACCAAATTAGCAAGTTTTCGTTCTCTTTCTGTTCTTTTTTCGGGCGATCCACCGTGCGTGTTTTTAATCCATTCATATAAGAATCGAGGTAAATCAGCTACTTCTGGTTGTTTATTATCCATACAAAAAAGAAGTGTACTGATTTCATAATTAAAATTATAGCGATCAAATAAGAAAGCTACTTTTCCACGTAAGAAAACAAGTAATTTATCATCGTTTTCTTTAGCATTGAAGGTAACTTCAGGAATTTGCTGACGTGATCGTGCGCCAGGAAAGTCAAGTACATCGGCATCTTTAATGAAACTACGAGATGGATGATCTGCGGTTTCTTTAGGCAAAGGCAAGATTACTTCGGCTGTAAGTGCACTAATAATACTGCGATCTACGGTAGCCAAAAGTGATGAATTATCGTAAATATTGATGGCTGATTTTTTATTAGTAGAATATAATTCGCGAAGGCGTTCTACGTCCAAAATCGTTTCCTGCTGAGGTGTTAATGCAGCCAATTCGCAGCGAACTTCGGCCAAGAAATTGATTTGTTTCAATCCCGAACTTAGCTGCTGAAATAGTTCGGTGAAAAATGTTTGTTTTCCCCAAAGAATTTCAAAAACTTCCCAACGGTTTTCCGATTGTAAGAAAGGAACAATTTCAGCTATATCATCCCAAAAATCAATATTATTTAGATCTTTAATCAAAAAATGGTCTCTAAATTTATGATTTAAGTATTCTTTTATTTCATAAATATCGTCTTCATTTATTCCAGAAATAGGCGTTGCTTGTTTTGCTTTACTTACTGTTTGTAGTGTTTGTTGTATTAAAGCTCTATCGATGGCATAATCGTAATGCGTAATATCTGATAAATAGCCATTTGTGATGATTTTCACAATATCGGCTTGACTAAAAAGACGTAAAATATAAGGTTGTTGCCCTGGCTGATGATCTTCTAAAATAGTAAATCTGGAAACCAGTCCTGTTGCTTCTTTTCCGCCACCAGGGGGGTTTATTGCTTCAATAAAATCTACTGTTTTGTTTTGTCCTGGCACGATAACTTCTAGCGAATTTGCATCAGGAGTTTTCGTTAAATTGGAAACTAAATAAGATTTTCCGACTTGACTTTGCCCAAAAATGGCAATAGACGGGCGTTTGGGCACAGCTTTTTCGTAGCGGCGTACCGTGCGTCTAAAACGCTTTAAATTATAAGTAGTTATGTTTTGCTTGTCCGAATCCACATTAGAATCGACCCAATGCATGCTGTCCTTAATTACTTCTTTAATATTAGAACATTCTTCGATTAACTTTTGGTCTTCATTATTTAGCATAAGCTTATATTTTTTTAGTCTTTTTTTCCTTAAAATTAGATTATTTTGATGATAAGCAGTTATTTTAGCTTACTTTTATATCGGCATAGATTACAGCTTGACGAGATTCTTTACGAATAACGGCAAACGATACACCTTCTTTGACCGTATTGCTACCTAAGCCTTGTGCATTATGTATTGCAGGATCGACTTGTAGCGTTTGTTCGGGCGAAATAAATTCATATTCCGAAAATTTACTCGACACAAAACTCGCAACTAAATCAAGGGCAGGGCGGCGTTCGGGAATATGCGTTTGTGAAATAAAAGCCATCAAATGCGTAAGTGCTTGATGGAGTTGTTTCATATTTGCTTTTTCGTCGTCATTAAATTGCAAAATAGCTGCTTGAATAAACATCCAGCCTTTTCCGAATTTAATTAAGAATGTAGATAGATTTTCGTTCAAATTGCTGAGTGATTCTTTGAAAAGCCGCACTAATTTTTCAATATCCGAATGTTTAGATTCATTGTTATCAAAAAAGTCGTCAATAAATTGGCTCAATTCGATGCTGGCACGTAATTTTTTTTCGATCTGAAATTTTTCGTCTTCTGCATTATCTGTTTCATTTTTGATTTGTTCAAATCGAGTTTGTGCTTTTGTTAGGCGTTCTTCTATTTGTTGTTTTTCTTGTTGTGCCTGTTGTGCAATTGCATTTATTTCTGCTAATTTATTATGATTTTCTTGAATTTGTTGTCCAATATTTCCAATTGTTTCGGGCTTAAAAATGGTTTTTATAGCTTTCACCAGCCAATCTTTCAGCTCAATATTCTCGTCGGTGTACGGCAATTGTAAATAGGGATTTGTTTTTATTTGTTCAAACATGTCATCACCTAAAAAGCCAATAAGCCAATTCGAAATATCTTCGGGCGACTTAATTGTCTTCTGCGCTATTTGATTTTCAGTAACTGTTTTCAGTTGATTCGTATCCGCCGTTTCAGTATTTGCTTCTTCTTCTTCTTTTTTATTTTTTTTGACAAAAGACAAAGAAGAACTTTTGTTCTCGTGCTGTTTTTTGTTGCTATTATCAGGAATTGAGGTTGTTAGTTTTGTCATTTGTTTAAATTTTCGTAAGGTCTTCGACCTATTTTTTTTGCTTAAAAGCTTAAAATTTAATGATGCCTTTTTGTGGAGCGATCAAATTAGATTTAATCGCTCCATAAAAGTGCTGACTTGTTTATTTTAATCAAATAAGTTGATTTTTTTTATTTAATTATCAAACAATTGTATTAAGAAAATACCCGTATCTAGCCAGTATCCATGTTCATCGGCAAGCGATTGTAAGCTCAGTTTTAATTCGCTAGCAGGCACTTTTTTACCATTTTTATCCATCACGTTTCGTAGCGGTTTTAGGGCTTCTTTGTTGCGAGGGTTTCGTTCGAGATCAAATGATAGAGGCTCTCTGTCTTTCAACTGTTTGGCTGCTTCGTGTGATGAATAGGTTAATTTGAACATAGGCGTTGCAATCCAGTTTTCGGTAGCCATTTGTCTCATTCCTAACATCATGTGTCCATAGAATTTGATGTTTTTGTTATCAGTGTCAGGATCAAGAAATTGCTCTTTTAGTTGTGCTTTATTTACGTCATATTCGCCAATAAAGTCGGCAGTAGAGTCCATTTTTTTCTTTAATAAAGAAGTATCGATGGTAAAATCGTCTAATCTACGAAGCGTTCCTGCCATCAAAGCAACCGTAGCACCTACCGATACGCATGTTTTTGGATCTTTGATAATTCCAGTGCCTTCGGCAAACGGATACCAAGTTCCGATTCGATAATTTCCCATTTGTATGATTCTGTCGGGAGTTGTAGGCAAATATTTCAAGAATAAATCTCTGATTACAGGCAAAGTCGTTGGTCTACCAGCCAAAAGAACATAATCGCAATGATATTGAGAAATTATACCACACAGGTCGCCAATCATTTTTTCAACGACATCTTTTACTACGTTATTTATTTTTACGTTTTCTAAATCCCAAACAACTTTTTCGAGATCGAAATCTTTAGCTCCGTCTTTTCTAAATTCGTCGTTAATGTATTCAATCAATTGCTTGTTTGGGCGTGGATATTGAATAAAGAAGGAGTCGAACGAGCGCAATTCATTTGGGCGTTCTTCGGCAGCATGTTGCAATATTCCAAAGCCAATAGGCAATGCTATTTGAGATGCAAATTGTTTTTTCATCAATTTATCCCGAGCGGCTGTTTTCCCTAAATAAGGACCAAACAAGAAATTCATGGTATTGATTGAATTATTACATCCAAGTTTGTCGGCAGCTTTTTTAAGTTTTGGCAAAACGATGATTTCAATTACACGTTTTAGAATATCATCACCAGCTAAATTGAACCCTTCCCAGAATTTTGGATCGGGAGTAAGTACCGAAATATTAGCGTCAGGATTGGATTGGTAGCTTGCAATCATTAAGTCAGTAGTACCACCACCAACGTCCACGCTGGCAATGGTTACAGCTGGTTGATTTGGAAATTGAGCGTCGCTACGTATTTTTCCTACCGTTTTGATGTACAAATTGGCATTATTCATAAAGCGATCTTTTACTTCGCCGTAAACGAAAGCCAATTGGCTATTGGTAGCCTCGTCAAATCCCCATTCTACACGCTTTTCAGGATCACGCCCTACGTCGCTAGCATCAGGAATCACCGTTAGGCTATCGTCAATAAATGCTTGATTGAAATATGTTTTGAGAGCAGTTATTGCGTCTTCGGCATGCTCTCGTAAAATGACTTGCTCGGTTTGCAACATTGCCGTTGGGCAAGTGAGAACGATTCGTTTCAGTTTACGTGGCAGGTTTTCTTGTCCTTGTTGTTTTCTGAAATTATAGCTATTTACAAACGTGATGGCTTGCATAAAAATTTCGGCTAGCGAAAATGTCATGAGCGAACTGCGGGAGAAATAAGGATTCATTGCAGGAAAAGGTTTGTTCATTTCAGGATCTTCGGCAGCTTTTAGTCTTTCTTTTTCGAGCAATTTCCCGTCTTCGGTAAATAATTCTGCCAATCCGTACAGAGCAGGTTTAGCGAAAGGCTCTTGTGTGTGCGAAATATACGTCCAAGGGAACGTGCGTTTTTCTTGATCCCAAAGGTATCTTTTTGGGCTCGACATGATGGCATTCGAGTTGTCATTGGTATTCAAAACAGACAAACGGGCAGCTTCTGGACCAATCCTAACAAGGCTAGGCCACGAGAAAGCCGACGGATTACCCGACATGATAAAGGCCGATTCGTTGCCCAAATTTGACTTCACAAAAGCCAAGCGCATATCAAATGGATCGGAATAAATTCTGTCTGGATAAGTTAAATCTCGAAGTTGAAGCGGTACAGCATCTGTAAATTCAAATGGCTGATCCGTTTTTGCCGATTCGATTAAAATTCCACATGTACGAGAGTTTCCTACATCCAAAATTAAATCCACTTCGATTGAGCTGGCATTGGTGTGCATTGTTATTTTAGGGAAAGTATCAGCCATGTCAAGGGCTTTCAAAT
>JAOZTL010000044.1:0-3082 GCA_029942205.1 Bacteroidales bacterium
AGAACTTTTATGGACAGGTAGACAAGCTACGGTTTTATCAGAAATGGATTTTGCTGATTACAATGAATTTACAATTATGAACGAGTTTGGTGAAATAATTATCAGTTATACTAAAAACTCACCTTATCCAAGCCCCTTTTTCATAAGCGAATGGGAAGATAGCGAAGTGGACGGACGTGAAACCGATTATCGGTATTATTTACAGTAAGTATTTTATGCTATTTAATGTTGCTACTTAATACCGATTTTACGGATAAAAATAATTCAATAAAAAAAGCAGAAAGAATCACATTCCTTCTGCTTTTTTTATTAAAAATCTATAAACCCCGATCGGTGTATTGATCATAAAAAATTTCAAATTTACTGTTTAGTTTATCAAAAAATTCGTTTTGATTGTGTTCGGCACTAAGTGTGAGAAGGCTTTGCAATACCGACATAGAAACTTTTGTTTCGTATGAATAGCCAGCAAATTCACGATTGTTTAAGGAGAAATAATACGTCAATTTTTCAATGTATTTCGTTCCCAAATCATTAGCCAAATCATTTCCTTTTTTGGCATCGCCAGCCAAATAATAAGCCTCCACCATCGGGATTACCGAATAATCGTAAGGCACTTTGTGCTGGGGTAGTACCGATAAGCAACGATCCAAAACGGCTATTGCTTTCTTTTTCTTATTTTCTTTAATCAATTCACGTGCTAAACGAGTGAATGTTTCTCGGATTTGCATCACCATTGCCACTCGCTCAACAAAATTATCGACCAATACGTCGTCTTCGTTCAAGCGTCCCCACGAGAATTTGTTCATCATGTTGTCGTACAAAATATCGGTGTTTACGTAGCCAATATCATCTTGATCAGGCGGTGTAATGAACGGCACTAAACGATAGGCAAAACCTTCGAGTTGAAAATAGTTTTGTAAGTTCAAAAAGTTATCGCCACCGATGCTGGATGCAAAATAAATAGGGCGTTCCCAATCGTTATGAGCAATCAAATCCATAATCATCATTTCGCTTTTGCTCACGTATTTTTTGTTAATTATCCATGGCATGTAAGGCATAATGCTGTCGATTCGTTCGGGTACAACGGTTTTATTTCGTACCACTTTGAGCGTATCCACATCGATAACAAGCTTTTCTGCAGGAATATAATTTACTTTACTTTCATCCCGCAACGTAACTTTTGTTCGTTCGTCGTCAGAGGCAACAAAGTCCATTACTTCCTTCACGCTAGCATATTCCCCGCCTACTCGATCGCTAACGGGTAAAAAATCACGCACGCCTTGCATGTACTTATCGTGTGTCATCGCAAACGGAACGGCTTTGGAATCGTAAGCATCTCGTTTCATTTGGTTGATGTACCAGTCTGTACCCAAAAGACTTAGATTGACTACTCGTACATCGGTACGGATTCCCTCTACTTCTTGTGCATACCAAAGCGGAAACGTGTCGTTGTCGCCATAAGTAAACAAAATAGCATTTGGTGCACACGAATTGAGATAATTTGACGCAAAATCACGAGCCGCATATCGTCCCGATCGGTCGTGATCGTCCCAGTTTTCGCTAGCCATAATGACAGGTACAGATAAACTGAACACTATCGCCAAACCTGCACTAATGGTGGCTGGCGTTATTTTTTTCATCCAATCAAACAAAGCAACAACCCCAAGCCCTATCCAAATGGTAAAGGCATAAAACGAGCCAGCATAGGCATAATCACGTTCACGAGGCTGGTAGGGCGTTTGGTTGAGGTATAGCACAATGGCGATTCCTGTAAAAAAGAAAAGCAATAAGACCACCAAAAAGTCTTTGGATTGATATTGAGCCATAAATGCCAAACCAATCAGACCAAGTAAAAAGGGCAATAAATAATATTTGTTTCGAGCTTCGTTATTTTTCATGCTTTCGGGCAAGCTACTTTGATCGCCCAAGCGTTTTGAATCCAGAAAATCAATTCCACTCAGCCAATTCCCTTTTACTTGTCCGCCATGTCCTTGATAGTTATTTTGTCGTCCTGCAAAGTTCCACATAAAATAACGCAAGTACATGTGTCCTACTTGATAAGTTAAAAAGAAAGTCAGGTTTTCGGCAAAAGACGGTTTTTTACTCGCATCCGAGATTCCTGCCCAACTGATGTAAGCGTTTTTATGTGTTTGTTGCCTGCTATACATTCTAGGGAAAATGGTTGAATAATCCTTATCAAAAATATATTTGGGATTAGTCATCTTTATTTTTTTGTAGGAATCGTCTAACGGAACATAAGTATACCTTTCTTCTTCGCCATCCACTTCGGCATTGAAATACTGCCCCGAAAACAACGGACGGTCGCCATACTGCTCTCTATTGAGGTACGATAGCAATGCAAATACATTTTCAGGGTTGTTTTCGTCCATCGGTGGGTTTGCCATCGAGCGAATAACGATCATTGCATACGACGAATAGCCAATAATGATAACCATCACGGCGGTGATAATGGTGTTTAATAAAACCATTCTCTTTTGATAGGTGAAATAAATACCACCAATAATTCCTGCTGATAATAAAATAAAATAAATCAATACGCCTGTGTTAAAGGGCATTCCGAAAGAATTAACAAACAAAAGTTCAAATTTGGAAGCGATAGAAACCAGCCCTGGGATAATACCGTAAATGACCGTTCCTAAAATGGCAACCGAAATGACTGAAGCTAGCAAAAATCCGTTGCGTGATGCTTCGTATTTTTTGTGATAATACACAAACACGATAGCAGGGATCGCCAATAAATTGAGCAAGTGTACGCCAATGGATAGTCCCATTAGGTAAGCAATCAGAATCAACCAACGATTAGAGTATCGTTCATCAGCAATATTTTCCCATTTCAAAATAGCCCAAAATACAATGGCAGTAAAAAACGAAGAAAAAGAATACACTTCAGCCTCAATAGCTGAAAGCCAAAACGTATCACTAAATGTATAGGACAATGCACCAACAACGCCACTTCCCATAATTGCCACTAATTGTGGTAATTCATACGCCTCGTCGCTATTTTTTTTCGCCATTTTATTGGCAAAAAAAGTAATTGTCCAGAATAAAAATAAAATGGTGA
>JAOZTL010000044.1:3092-11277 GCA_029942205.1 Bacteroidales bacterium
CATCGGCAGGCGAAGAAGCAAACAAAGCGGATACTCGTGCAATAATCATAAACAAAGGAGCGCCTGGTGGGTGTCCTACTTCGAGTCGATAGGCGGATGCGATAAATTCGCCACAATCCCAAAAACTGGTAGTAGGCTCTATCGTAAGCCAATAAGTGATGAGTGCAATCGTGAATACGCCCCAGCCAGTAAGGTTGTTTATTAGTTTGTATTGTTTCATTTGTTATCTAGTAAGTTATTGAACTTTAATCCCTATTATGTGTAAAACAAAAGGCAAAGATATAAATTTTCAACAATCTACCACATTTCAACAAAAGTAAACATTCCATTATCTAGCCCCGTATTTAGCGATAAGCGGAATACGAGGCTTTTTGTGTTAATCTTGCTGTAGTTTAATTTTTCAATGCATTTCTTCGTAATTCATTTTTTTCTTGATTGGAAATAGAAAAATCACCTTTGTAAATTTCACCTTCCCAATCGCCATACATCGGATTTGGTAAAACGATGAAACGATGACCAAATTTGGCACGGTGCGCTTCAACAGTCGATAAACCAAAATTATCGGATCTGTCTTCAAAAATAGCAGAAAAATCAGTTAAATTATCGCCAATAAATAGAATTATTTCATAATTTTCCGAAACTTTATCACGACGTACTGATTTATCACGAGCATCGGTGCGGAGAAGTACGTGTGCAGAATCGGCATTTGGCAAACCCTCAGCGATTAAATTTTCTAAGGTAGAAGCCAGCACATTTTCCCGTCTATTGGAAATGTAAAAAACCTCTACACCAATAGAATCGGCATAAAACAAGAAATCTTTTGCTCCAGGAAGCGTTTTGGCGATTCCCTCTTCGCACCATTGTTTCCAACTTTCGGATGCATACGACTGATCGCTAAGTATTAAACGGGCTTCGTAAGGACTATTATCCAAAACTGTTTCGTCAATATCCAGTACTACTGCTGGTTTTTTATCGCTTTTTGTTATGTTTGTAGTCAAGCGGTACTTTGCCAATTCATACGATTGATAGTACAAAGCTCGCATTTCGCCAGACAATTGATACCACAAAGTACTCATCATTAACTGATCGGATAAGGCAAATGTGCTTGAATCGGCATTTACTTGTTCTTGCTGATCCGCAGGCGTTGTGCATGAATTTAAACTTAAACTAATAATTGAGATGACTAGTAATAACTTTTTCATTTTCATTGATTTAGTGATTTTAATATAAATGGTGATTGTTCTTTTTTTATTGATTAAAGACAGTCTTTGACCTATTAACTTTTGCTTCTTAATAAAAAAACGCAATAAAGCTTTTTTTTTATAAAATACAAACAGATTATCAATTGAAATATAGATATTTGCATAAAAAAAATAATTATTTAGTTTTTAATGCTAAATTTTATAATTTTACTAGTTGTAATAAAACAATAAACAGTTAAAAATCAATTCATTAATCAAAAATAGAATTTGAAAACACAAAGATTTAGATTTAAACGAAGCGAAAGACTCAAGAATAGAAATTCGATTAAAAATTTATTTGAGAATGGACAATCCTTTCTGATTTATCCGTTTAAGATATTATGGACGGAGCAGAAAAGTGATGAAGCTATTCGTATACTGATTAGTGTTCCGAAACGAAATGTGCGCCATGCCGTTTCTCGTAATTTATTAAAGCGCAGAATAAGAGAATCTTATCGATTAAATAATGGAGAAGTAAAAGAGAAATTAATCCTCGAAAATAAACAAATTGATTGTGCAATTATTTATTTATCACGAAAAATAGAAAACTATGATTACCTAGAAACAAAAATGAAAAAAGTATTTATCAAAATGAATGAAGTCTTCAATTGAGGAGGTTTCTACAAAAAGAGAATGATAAAAAAAAACAATATTCCACTATTATTTATAAATCACTGATTTCAATAACATACAAAATTAAAAACGATGAAACATTATTTTCTAAAATATAAACTACTGTTCATTCCATTATTTATCGCTTTTTTTTCATTATCACTTACTTTTTATGATGATGGAGATGATTTTGAACTAGTCAAGAATTTAGATATTTACCACAGTCTAGTACGTGATTTAAAGCTATTGTACGTCGATGAAATTGATGTCGGGCATTTAATAGAAACAAGCATGGTGAGTATGTTGAAAAGTCTTGATCCATACACCGTTTATTATCCAGAATCACAAATTGATGATTATAAATTCATGACAACTGGTGCGTATGGAGGCATTGGTATTCAAGTACATCGCAAAGATAATCAAGTGGTTATATCAAATATTTATAAAGGCTACCCTGCCGATAGAGCGGGCTTATTGGTAGGTGATGTCATTTTGAAAATTCAAGAAAGAGCCGTAAATGTATTCAACATGGAAGAGGTTTCTAATTTTTTGAAAGGTGTGCCTAAAACCAAAATAATGCTGGAAATACATCGCTACGGAAATACTCAAAACCAGTTAATCGAAGTTGATCGTGAACAAATAAGTATGTTGAATGTGCCATATTATGCCATGTTGAATGAAAATACGGGTTACATTAAATTAAGTGGATTCACACCAGGTGCAGGTAATGAAGTTGAAAAAGCGTTACTTGAACTGAAGACCAATAATAATCTCACTTCTATCGTGTTAGATCTAAGAGGAAATCCTGGTGGATTGCTTATTGAGGCGGTAAATATTGTTAATATTTTTGTCGATAAAGGAGAAGAGGTCGTTAGTACACGAGGAAAAATGAAACAATGGAATAAAACAATTGTTGCGCAAAATGAGCCTGTTGATGTCGAAATACCACTCATTGTTTTGGTGAATAGCAATTCGGCATCGGCATCCGAAATTGTTTCAGGAGCGATTCAGGATTTAGACCGAGGTGTGGTGATAGGGCAGCGGACTTATGGCAAAGGACTTGTGCAGGCAACACGTGATTTAAGTTTTGGTACAAAGTTGAAAATAACGACTGCAAAATATTACATTCCGAGCGGGCGTTGTATTCAAGCCATTGATTATACGCATGCGAATAACGATGGGAGTGTTGGTAAAATTCCAGATTCGTTGATTACGCAATTTTCGACCAGAAATGGACGTATCGTGTTTGATGGCGGAGGTATTTATCCCGATGTATTTGTTCCTAAACGCAAGTTGAGTATTGTATCTAAAAGTCTGTTACTGAGGTTATTAATTTTTGATTATGCTACTATTTTCCGTCAAGATAATTCGTCGATAGCTTCGCCTAAAGATTTTATTTTTACCGATTCTGATTTTTCTAATTTTACTAAATTCTTACAAACACAAAAATTCACTTACCAAACACAAAGTGAAATTGTACTGGATAGTTTAATTAGTATTGCCGAAAAAGAAAAATATTTCGATTTAGCAAAAAATGAATTTGATGTGTTAAAACAAAAATTGCAACACGATCAAAACAAAGACTTACAGATATTTAGAGACGAAATAAAGCTGTTACTTACCTCAGAAATAATTAGCCGTTATTATTTCCAAAACGGACGAACGGAGTACTCACTTTTGCAAGATCAGGTGATTCGTATAGCGATAAAAGTGTTAAATAATCAAGCAGAGTATAACATACTTCTTTCTTTTTAGATTTTATACATGCTTGACGTTGCTTGTGTAAAGTTATCATAATCAATGGATTAGTATTTCTAAAATTTTTTGTGCGGCAAGTGAAACAGAGCTACCTGGACCAAAAATCCCTACTACGCCTTGTTTATATAGAAAGTCATAATCTTGATGCGGAATCACACCGCCTACAATCACCATAATATCTTCACGCCCAAGCTTTTGTAGCTCTTCAATAACTTGTGGAACAAGCGTTTTGTGCCCTGCCGCCAAACTCGAAACTCCAAGAATATGCACGTCATTTTCCACCGCTTGTCGAGCAGCCTCGGCAGGCGTTTGAAACAATGGTCCAATATCCACATCAAAACCAATGTCGGCATAGCCCGTAGAAACGACTTTTGCGCCACGGTCGTGCCCGTCTTGTCCCATTTTGGCGATCATGATGCGTGGTCGGCGACCTTCGTGTGTCGTAAATTCGTTGGCTAATTTTTGGGCTTTAGCAAAATTTTCGTTTGTTATCGATTCGGATGAATATACGCCTGAAATAGACTTTATTACCGCTTTGTAACGTCCAGCAGTTTTTTCACAAGCATCGGATATTTCGCCCAAAGTTGCTCGTTTTTCGGCAGCAATCACCGCCAATTCGAGCAAATTACCTGCGCCACCAGCTGCACAATTGGCTATTTTCTGTAATGCCATTTGCGTTTCGGCTTCGTTTCGTTCGGCTTTTAATTTTCGTAATCGTTTGATTTGCGATTCACGTACTGCCGTATTATCCACTTCCAAAATGTCGATAGGGCTTTCTTTCTCTAATTTATAGATATTTACGCCCAAAATGCTGTCCTGTCCCGAGTCTATTCGGGCTTGCGTGCGTGCGGCAGCCTCTTCGATGCGCATTTTCGGAATCCCCGTTTCTATGGCTTTTGCCATGCCACCAAGTTTTTCTACCTCTTCGATGAGTGCCCATGCTCGTTGTGCCAATTCATCGGTTAATTTTTCAACATAATACGAGCCAGCCCAAGGATCTACCGAGCGGCAAATTTGCGTTTCTTCTTGAATATAAATCTGCGTATTACGAGCGATTCGTGCCGAAAAATCGGTTGGTAACGCAATCGCTTCGTCCAGTGCATTGGTATGTAACGATTGTGTGTGCCCTAGTGTGGCAGCCATGGCTTCGATACTTGTTCGAGCGACATTATTATAAGGATCTTGCTCCGTCAAACTCCAACCCGAAGTTTGTGAATGCGTGCGTAATGCCATCGATTTGGGATTTTTCGGATTAAATTGTTTCACGATTTTAGCCCAAAGCATCCGTGCAGCACGCATTTTGGCTATTTCGGTAAAATGATTCATCCCTATTCCCCAAAAAAATGACAAGCGAGGTGCAAAAGTATCAATATCTAGTCCCGAAGCAATCCCTGTGCGTAAATATTCCAGTCCATCAGCCAGCGTGTAGGCAAGCTCAATATCGGCAGTTGCGCCTGCTTCCTGCATGTGATAGCCCGAAATGGAGATGGAATTAAATTTCGGCATGTGAATAGAAGTATAAGCAAAAATATCGGCAATAATTTTCATCGAAAATTTAGGCGGATAAATATACGTATTGCGCACCATAAATTCTTTCAGAATATCGTTTTGGATTGTTCCCGAAAGCTGTTTTAGTTCTACACCTTGCTCTTTTGCAGCCACAATGTAAAATGCCATAATGGGTAAAACGGCACCGTTCATAGTCATTGAAACAGACATTTTATCAAGCGGAATGGCATCAAACAAAATTTTCATATCCAAAATCGAATCAATTGCCACGCCAGCTTTACCTACGTCGCCCATTACTCGCTCATGATCAGAATCATAGCCTCTGTGAGTAGCCAAATCAAATGCCACAGAGAGTCCTTTTTGTCCAGCGGCTAAATTTCGTCGGTAAAAAGCATTAGACTCTTCAGCGGTCGAAAAACCAGCATATTGACGAATTGTCCATGGGCGCATGACGTACATCGACGAGTAAGGTCCTCGCAAAAATGGAGGCAAACCTGCTGCATAGTTCAAATGCTCCAAGCCCTCCAAATCTTGCGCCGAATAATGCGATTTGATTTCGATTTGTTCGGGACTCATCCAAGTTTGCACTTTTTGTACTTTTGGTTTTATAGTTTGATTAGCGGAATACGGTATTTTGGTGAAATCAGGTTTCATACTTATTTTATTTTTAGCTTTTTCAGACTTCGTCTGTTTTGTTATTTTTTACTTTTTCAGCAACTTAAAATCACATATTAATGCTGTTTTATCAACAAAATAATGATTATTTTCTACATTTTTTTTAAAAATCAGATTTTCCTATTTATCAGGTTTTAATGACGTATGTTTTATTTTTAAGGTACTCATCCTTAGTTTAATAAAACATTTTGAAATTGATTTAATTCATCTAAAATATTTGATTTTGTATGAATAAAATGCTGTATTCCTTTTGTTTGTAAAAAATTGATAATCGTTTTTGGATAGCCAGCCACCACCAAAATAGTTTCGTTTCCCACAGCATCAAACACGGCAGGAGCTAAGGTTTCATAAGCCGCATCGGTGCTGCAAAGTACGAGAATATCGGCTTGGCTGGCACGAAAAGCATCGATACCCGCTTCGGGAGTTTCAAAGCCCAAATTAGGAATAATCTCGAAGCCTGCGCAAGTAAAGAAATCGCTTGAAAACGAGGCTCTTGCTTTGCGAATAGATAAATCACCATAAGTCAGTAAAAACACTTTTGGTCGCTTCGGCATTTGTTCTGTTCGGATGCGTAAGTTTTCAAACATTTCGGCTGCACGATAAGGCTTCAATGGGCGTACAGGGCTTTTGTTTATGGTATTTTGCTTGGTTTTTTTGGCTATTTTATCACTTAAGCAGTCGTCGGGATTTGGGTATTGATTCGTTCCCAACAAAATCGCTTCTTTTGTGCTGATTTGCAAATTGCGCTTTTCAGCCATATTTTCTATGCGCTTTTGTATTAATCCGTCATTAAATGCTTGCAAAAATCCGCCTTCGGCTTCCACTTCCTGAAACAATGCCCATGCGTACTCGCCTATCGACTGGGTGAGCTGCTCGATGTAATACGAACCTGCCGCAGGATCAACCACTCGATCGAGATGCGATTCTTCTTTGAGCAACAATTGCTGATTGCGTGCGATGCGATCAGAAAATTCGCTGTCGGCTTCGTAAATGCTATCAAAAGCAAGTACTTCCAACGAATCCACATTTCCCAAAGCCGCCGACATGGCCTCGGTGCTGGTGCGTAGCATGTTTACGTGCGTATCGGCAATGGTTTTGTTCCATGTAGACGTTTGTGCGTGTACATAAATCCCCGTAGAGCTCTCTTTTGTAGGCTTATAAGCCGAAATTAATTGATGCCACAAAATACGAATAGCTCTAAATTTGGCTATTTCCATAAAATAATTAGAACTGATACTTAAATTGAAACACAAGTGTTTGATTAATTGATCGATAGTGAGCCCTCGTTCAAGTATTTGTTTCAGGTATTCATTAGCCATCGATAAGCCAAAAGCCAATTCTTGCACGATAGAACCGCCACTATTGGCGAATAGTACGCCATCGATAGTGAAAATTCTATAATTCGGAAGATTTTTTTCGGCAAATTCGATCATTTTTTGTTGCAACTTAAAGCACCGTGCAATGTCGCCAATTGGCGATTGCCCGTTCAGAATGTAATAACCAAGCGGCGAAAAGCTTATTCCGCCTGTTATTTCATCGGTATTTAGTTGGCGTTTTTGTACTTCGTTGGCAAATAATTGCAACACTTCAAAACTGAGTTTTTTTGCCGAAAAATTAACTTCAACATGTTGTAACTCAATCCCTTCGAGTAATTCTGAAAAACGTTCGGGTGTGAAATAATCCGTAGAAAAATCATCTGGATCAATCTCAAAATGCAACGAATTCACTCCTTTTTGCAATAATTCGAGAGCCTTCAAACGAGCTTTTCCTAGCTCTTTTACTCGAATATTTTGCCGTATTTTCCAATGATTATCACTTTTTTGGAGAATTTGGCTATTTTCCCGAATCGTTTCCGATAAATCTTCGACACGATAATACGGCTGTACATCAAAGCCTTCGATACTTTTCCACAGTAATTTCTTATCAAAATCAGCCCCTTTTAGGTCTTTTTCGATTTGTGTGCGCCACTGATCGGCACTTATGCCTGAAAATTTTGAAAATAATTCGTTTTTATCTATCATTGTTCCCTAATATTTAAGGTCTTCGACCTTTTTTGATGTTGCTTACGCATTTTCTTTCATTAATAAACCTTAATAAAACTAAGTAATGGTTTCTTTCTTTTTTGATGTAATACCAATTCAACACCAAAACACCCGATAAATCCGTTATCTTTTTCCGTTTTACTGCACTTAAAATTTTAACCATATACGGCTATGCTGAAAATTTGAAGATTGTAAAACAAAAAAATATTTTGAATTTATTTCGGGTATTTTGATATTAAATTGGTATAACTTACACCCTCTTTTTGTTGAAAATATATTGATAGCAGCTTAAATTATACTGAAATGCTATCATAATTATAAATTTAAAACGTTTCTTTTCTGCCTGTT
>JAOZTL010000045.1 GCA_029942205.1 Bacteroidales bacterium
GAACGCAAATTAAATAACATATAACAGTTATACTCGTTCATTTGTCCTTTAACTTACTTAAAAAATCCTTTAATAGCGGTGTTATTGGTAGATTTTTTAAGTCGTTAAAGAACAAAGCAAGTTCGCCTAACGATTATAGCTTATTTAATTTATGTTCATAAGAAGATAAATTATTATGTGATTTTTATTGTATTGAAAATAAGTGAATTAGCTTCTTTTCGAAACAACATTGTGTGAAAAAATTGAAGAATCAAAAAAAACTTAATAACTTTGACCCAATTTTCAAAATAAGAAAACAAGAAAATAAAAGGAAAAAGCATGAAAAACATGATTTAATTAGTTGTTTTCAGTGCTTTTTATTAAATAATTAGATCATTGGATGTGGAATATTTAATCAAAGGATTAGCATTAGGCGTTGGGGTTTCTGTTCCACTTGGGCCATTAGGCTTACTATTAATTCAACGGACAATCAATAAAGGCTTTTTATCAGGGCTAATTACAGGTGTAGGTGCTTCATTTGCAGACCTTATTTATGCAATAATCGCAGGGTTAGGAATAGCATTTATACTTAACTTTATTGAAGGGCATGAAATAGTTATTCGGATAATTGGTGCTACATTGATATTAATATTAGGAATAAAAATATTTTTTTCTCACCCAGCAGAACAATTTAAACGAAATAAAACCAAAAAGAAAAACTTGTTTGTTGATTTTATTTCAAGTTTCTTTCTGACCATAACAAATCCTGCGACACTATTCATTTTTGGAGCTGCTTTTGCTGCTATTGATTTATCAGCAGGAGATGATAATACAATAAAAGCAATCTTAATTGGTGTATTTGTAGGAGCTATGATGTGGTGGCTGATTTTGGCTGGTTTCGTGAGTCGGTACAAACATAAATTCAAACTCAGACGGCTCTGGTGGATGAATAAAATAACAGGTGGAATTATATTTGTTTTTGGAATGGCTATTTTTTTAAGTGTATTTTTGATTTGATATAAGATCTTTGACCTATTTGATTTTGCTCACAGTCAATATGTTGTTTCCGAGTGTGTTGTGAAAAAATGGGTATGTCATAAAAAAATATAAAAATATTATTTATCAGATCTTAACACATAAGATCTAAAAATATTATTTGAAAAATTAACTTAAAAAACAACTTTAATACAAAGAAAAATTTTAAATTTGAACTGTTTTTAATAATAAGTAGGGGAATAATTAATTGCATATTTACAATTATGTATCTTGCTGAATTATTGAAATTTACAGAATTGCGTAAGCAATATCAAATAGGTCGAAGACCTTAATAAAACAAAATTAATCTAAAGATATAATTATGTCAAAAGTAATCGCGATAGCAAATCA
Organism: Bacteroidales bacterium; assembly: GCA_029942205.1. Lineage (GTDB taxonomy): Bacteria > Bacteroidota > Bacteroidia > Bacteroidales > JAOZTL01 > JAOZTL01. Next base: position 1,366 of record JAOZTL010000045.1, read on the forward strand.
AAAAGGAGGGGTTGGTAAGACCACTACGGCTATTAACTTAGGCGCAAGCTTAGCTGTTTTAGAAAAAAAAGTATTACTAATTGATGCAGACCCTCAAGCAAATGCTACTTCAGGAACGGGTTTTGATTTACGAAAAATAGAATCAAGTATTTATGAATGTCTGATAGACGAAACAAATCCAGCCGAAGTTATTTTAAAAACAGAAACTGAAGGTATGGATTTAATCCCTTCGCATATTGATTTGGTTGGTGCTGAAATTGAAATGTTGAACATGGAAGATCGTGAAATGATCATGAAAAACATTATCAATAGAGTTAAAGATGACTATGATTATGTTCTTATAGATTGTTCTCCTTCGTTGGGTTTGCTTACATTGAATGCTTTGACGGCTGCGGATTCGGTATTAATTCCTGTCCAATGCGAATATTTTGCACTAGAAGGACTTGGAAAACTGTTGAATACAGTAAAAATGATACAAAACAATTTGAATGAAGAATTAGAAATCGAAGGCTTTTTGTTAACAATGTACGATTCTAGATTAAGATTATCTAATCAGGTGGTTGAAGAAGTAAAGCAGCACTTTGAAGAAATGGTGTTTGATACCATTATACAGCGAAATATAAAACTGAGTGAAGCTCCAAGTTATGGAAAACCAGTAGTATTATATGATGCAAATTCAAAAGGAGCACTTAGCTACTTGAATTTGGCAAGAGAAGTGCTCGAACAGAATGAGCAAGAAGAGGAAGAAACAGAAGATTAATTAAAATTCGACAAAAAGAATGGCTGCAAAAAAAAAAGCAATGGGGCGTGGATTAGGCGCACTGATTGATGATGCAAAATACGAGAAAAAAACGGTACGAGAGGCAATTTCGACAAGTGCAATCTCTGAAATAGATATTGATGATATAAAAATAAACCCATTTCAACCCCGAGTTGAATTTGATGAAGATGCATTGGCAGAATTATCGCAGTCTATCAAAGAGTTAGGTATTATTCAGCCTATTACGGTTCGGAAAATTAAAAATAAAGAATTTCAGATAATATCGGGGGAAAGAAGATTTCGTGCCTCCAAATTAGCAGGACTCAAAAAAATAATTGCATTCGTTCGAGATGCAGACGATCAGAAAATGCTAGAAATGGCATTGGTCGAAAACATACAGAGAGAAGACTTAAATGCTGTTGAAGTTGCAGTTACTTATCAACGATTAATGGATGAATGCCAACTAACGCAAGAGAAACTGAGCGAGCGAGTTGGTAAAAAACGAACAACTGTTTCTAATTACCTTCGTTTGTTGAAATTGCCAGCAGATATTCAAGTGGCTGTAAGAGACAAGAAAATCGCAATGGGGCATGCACGGGCTTTGATAAGCATTGAAGACGAAAATGCACAAATGAAAGTATTCTATCGAGTTGTGGCAGAGGGATTGTCGGTGAGAGCTGTTGAGCAATTGGTACGGGAATTGAATTCCCCTGTAAAAAAAGAACTAAAAAAACAAAAGAATCCTATTAGCTTACCCGAAAAGCATGTTGCTTATAAAAATAAAATGACTGAAAAATTTGCAACCGATGTTGAAATAAAGAGAAATGAAAAAGGAAAAGGCTCGCTTGTGATTGCTTTTAAGGATGATGATGAGTTTGAAAGAATAATGAACTTGATTCAAGAATCAAGAAATTAGATATTCGTACAAAAAAGTCGCTACTTTATTTTTATAACATTAACTATTTATAAGTACACTAGATTAGTGTGTAAGTAAGATTAAATAGGTCAAAGACTTTATATATTTACCATGCCTAAATTATTGAAATTTGCCATTTTAAATGGAATAGTTTTCTGTTTTTTATTCTTTTCATCTAATGTTGTTGCACAGAAAGATTCTACTGTAATTCTTGATGACACTATAAAAATAGAAAAAATAATAAAATCCGATTCTTCAAAGATTTTTATATCGACAGATACTACTGCTAATTTTGTTCCATTGACAGATCTCACAGACCTGTCTGGAGATACTACATTCGTACAAAAAAGACATTCACCAGTACTTGCGTCATGGATGTCTGTTGCCTTACCAGGATTGGGGCAAGCCTATAATCGTAAATATTGGAAAATTCCATTAATTTATGGATTAATGGGTAGTTTTTATTACTTGGGTAAGCGAGCAAATGATGATTATTTAAGATATTTAGACGCATATCGAATTTCGGTAGATGATGACCCCGAAACAATTGACGAATTTGGAGGCATTGTTACTCTCGAAGAACTTGAATATTACAAAGATTCTTACCGAAGAGATCGAGATTGGGATTATCTACTTTTAGGATTAGTTTATTTGCTAAATATTGCAGATGCTTCGGTGGATGCCCACATGTTTTATTATGATGTAAATGAAAATTTGAATGTTCACTTAAAACCTGTTTTGTTGAAAAATATTGCAAATCATCAAACTTTTGGCATAAAATTTTCAATAAGCTTTTAAGAAGATAAACTTGTTTTTTAATTAGAAGAAAAAAAGAGTTAGGACATTAAAAAAAAAAAACATACCATGAAAAAATTATTATTTTTATTATTAATAGGATCTATTGCGTTTAGCAACCATTTATTTGCTCAAGAAAAAAATAAAGAAGTACTTGAATCTACAGAAATAATACAAGTTCAAGATGATTTGGATAGCTTACTAAATGTTTGGTATGTAAAAAAATCAATGGAAGCAAGTAAAATGGAAGCTGTGCCAGACAGTTTAATAGAAGAAGTTTCGGATTCTGTATATATTGCTCGATTAAATGCATTGCCAATGATAATGGAAATGACTTATAATGACAAAGTTCGGAGATATATCGAAGCTTATGTCAGACGAGGTAAGCGGTCTTCTTCTGCTATAATCGGGCTTTCTAAATATTATTTCCCTATTTTTGAAGAAATATTAGATCAATACGGGCTTCCGTTAGAGCTAAAATACTTACCTGTAATAGAATCTGCATTGAACCCGAGAGCCGTGTCTCGTGCAGGAGCTACGGGCTTGTGGCAGTTTATGTATTCCACGGGACGTATGTATCAATTGGAGGTTTCTTCTTATGTAGATGATCGGAGAGATCCGATAAAAGCATCGTATGCAGCAGCTCGGTTTTTAAGAGATTTATATGCAATCTATGGAGATTGGACTTTGGTGATTGCCGCATACAATTGTGGTCCAGGAAATGTGAATAAAGCAATTCGTAGAGCTAAAGGACAAAGAGATTATTGGGCAATTTATAATTATTTACCAAAAGAAACAAGAGGCTATGTTCCAGCATTTATTGGTGCTACTTATTTGATGAATTATTATTCAGAACATGGTATAACGCCTGTCGATATTGATATTCCGCTTCATACAGACACAATAATGGTGAACCAAAAACTTCATTTACAACAAGTAGCCGAAGTGCTTAATTTACCAATAGAACAATTGCGAGAACTGAATCCGCAATACAAAAAAGACATTATTCCTGCTATTACTACGTCGTATTCGCTAAAATTACCAGTAACGTATGCAATGCAATTTGTTGGATTAGAAGATTCTATTTATGCATATAAAGATACAATCTTTTTTGACCCTAAAAGAACAGTAGTGAACCCTCCAACATATTCCAGTTCAAAATATTATGCTTCGTCAAGCGCAGAGCCGCCTTCGACTAAAGGAAAAACTAAATTGATTTATACCGTAAAATCGGGAGATGTCGTTGGTTCGATTGCAAGCTGGTATGATGTGAAAACGTCAGATCTGAAATATTGGAATAATATCAGAGGAAACATGATTAGAGTAGGGCAACATCTTGCGGTGTATGTGCCTAATCATAAAGTAGCTAAATATAAAAATGTTAATAAAATGACTGCTAGCCAGAAGAATAAAGCAGTAAGCCGAACTTCAACAGCAAGAACTTCGTCGTCGAAGAGCCAAGCTTATAACCGTAATTATGTGTATTATAAAATACGACAAGGTGATAATCTTTGGACAATAGCAAAAAAATATCCAGGAATATCGAATATGGATATAATGAAGATTAATAATTTTACGGATGCCGATGTGCGTAAATTAAGAGCAGGACAAGTAATAAAAATAAAGAAGAAAATGTAATAAAATTAAAATAATTAGAGTGTTTGAATGAAAGATACTGCTTTTTAGGCAGTATCTTTTGTGAATATAAGTACTTGTGCTTGGAAAATACACACTATTTATAATTAAAATGTTCAACTTTTTTTATAATTGCTCACGAACAGAGGGTGGACAAAATTAGCCTCATATTAATAATTATGTATTTTATTGAATAGTAAGGATTTGTAGAATTGCGTAAGCACATCAAAAAAGGTCGAAGACCTTATTTATTTGAAATTAAGATGAAACCCTTTCATACACTTTTATTTATTTTAGTTGTTTTCTTATTGTTTTCAAGCTTAATACTTATTTTTCCGAAAAATGGTATACAGTTAAGTGATGAATATTCATTACAATTTGTTGCATGGGATGATTTTTTTTCGTTAGATACAACCGAATCTGTTGATATTTCAGGAATATTAGACGGCACAACGATTGATTTCGATTCAGTAGAATTTGTCGATTCTAAATTAGGACTTGATTCTGCAATGATTGGAGATTCCGTAGTGGTTTACTACAAGCCTGTTCCGATAAAAGTGGATAGCGTGATTCGGTATTTAGAATTTCCGAATGGAAATAAGCAAATATTATTTTCTTTTTTTGAACTATTAGCAAATATCAAAAATACGCAAGAGCTTGTACGAGTGATGCATTATGGCGACTCACAAGTGGAAGCCGATAGAATTACTTCTTACCTTCGGTATAAACTGCAATCTCAGTTTGGTGGATCAGGAGCGGGTTTGTTGCCAGCTTTACAACCATACAACTTTAAATCGCCAATGATTACCGAAAATTCCGACAATTGGAAGCGATATACTGCTTTTGGAAGGAAAGATACGACGGTACAACATCGACGTTATGGCATGTTGGCTAGTTTTAGTCGATTTGCACCTTTTTATGAAATAGAAGAAATTATTGAAGATACGAATCAGGTCGATCTTGATTTTTTGACGGATAGTATTTTTAAACCTAATACCGATTATTCTGCTTGGGTACGATTTTCTGAATCCAATTATTCCTATTCGAATGTGAAAAATTTCTCGCAAGTCAAATTGCTGTATGGTTATAATCAAGAACCTGTTCAATTAAAAGTGTATACAGGTGAAGACGAATTATTTTCTGAACAGCAATTGTCTGCAAATAATGGATTTAGTATAAAAAGCTGGACGTTTGAGCAAACTCCTAAACAACTAGAATTTAATTTTTCGGGTAAAGATAGTCCAGACATTTATGGCATTAGTTTTCAGTCGTCTAAAGGGATTATTGTAGACAATATTGGTATGCGAGGGGCTAGTGGAACAATGTTTACTCGCATGGATGCCAGTCAGTTGGCTGAAATATATCGTTATTTGAATACAAAACTTTTGATTCTTCAGTTTGGAGGAAATGTTGTGCCAGGAATGCGAGAAAATTATGATTTTTATAAACGCAATTTTGGGCGACAACTCAAACGACTCAAAGAGTTAATTCCTGGAGTTACCATTATTGTTATCGGACTGGCAGATATGTCGATGAAAGAAAAAGATGAATATGTCTCGTATCCGAATATTACGATCATTCGAGATGCGTTGAAGGAAGCCACTTTTGAAGCAGGATTTCCGTATTGGGACATGTACGAAGCTATGGGTGGCGCAAACTCCATGCCAAGTTGGGTATTTGCAAACCCATCTTTGGCTGAAAAAGACTTTACTCATTTTAATCCGCGCGGTTCAAACATTATTGCGAAAATGTTTTATAATGCATTTATGTTTGAATACAATCAATATTTGAAAAAAAACAAGACTTTTATTGAAAAATAGAAAGTTAATAAGTAATTATATGAAATTAGTATCTAAATATGCGCTTTCTTTATTATTGATAATAAATTCAATAGGACTTTTCGCTCAGGATTATCCGTATGATATTTATTATTATAATTTTATCCATTATAAGGAAAATAAATTTGTATATCCAGGAGATAGTTCCCGCTTTGAGCAAGTCTTTGAACAAATGGATAGTTTGATTTTGTACGGGAAAGGAAATTTGGATATTGCTCACATTGGAGGCTCGCATATTCAAGCAGATATTTATTCTGGACAAATGCGCAAACGCTTACAATCTATGTATCCAGGACTAAATGCAGGGCGTGGCTATTTATTTCCATACCGCTTAACCAAAACCAATAGTCCTAGAACCTATAAAACAAGCTATACGGGGAGTTGGCAAACTTGTAAAAATGTTGAACGAAAAAAGCACTGTCGATTAGGCATTGCAGGAGTTGTTGCTACAACATTTGATCGGACAGCTTCGCTTACTTTTGAATTAAGAGAAGAAGGCTATGTCGATTATGACATTAATCGTGTGAAAATATTTTATCAAATTGATTCACTAAGCTATCAGCCAGATATCGATACAAAAGGATTTAAAAAACATTATGCTGTAAATGATTCTTTGGGCTATCTGCAAATAGATGTGGATGGATACTTGAATAATATAAAACTAGTACTTTCTAAAACAGATAGTTTACAAAAGCGTTTCGTATTTTATGGAATTAGTGTCGAAAATGATGATTCAGGAATAAGATACCATGCTTTTGGAATTAATGGAGCAAGTTTACCTTCATTTCTTAAATGTGCTTTGTTTGAGCAACATGCCGAAGCATTGGACTTAGATTTGATTATTATTTCATTGGGAACGAACGATGCATACACAACCAAATTTAATCCGCAATATTATTATGATAATTACGAAAAATTAATTCAACGTATCAGAAAGCGCATGCCTGAAACAGCTATACTGCTTACTGTATCTAACGATAGCTACATGTACCGACGCTATCCAAACAAAAACACAGCTTTGACAGGAAAAGAAATTATGCGTTTGGCTGAAAAATATGATTGTGGAGTGTGGGATTTTTATCAGATTATGGGAGGCTTCAATTCGTCGGCATTGTGGTACAAAGAAAAATTGATGGTATCGGATCGTATACATTTCTCAATTAATGGATATTTGCTTAAAGGAGATTTGTTTTTTAATGCATTTCTGAAATCTTACGACAATCATTTATTGAAACGACAATTGTCATCAGGCTTATAAATAAGGTCTGAGATTTCTTTTTGATAAGTCATTGATAATAGGTTTGAACAAGGCGTAAACATTAAATAGCACGAAGTGCTTAAATGAAAATTAACGAATGAATATCGAACAATTAAAAGATATTTTATTATTCTCTAAAGAATATCCGCTGCTATTTACCCGATTTTATTTTTGGGCATTTTTTGCAATTGTATTAGCGGTATATTCGGTGATTTATAAAAAAAGACCAGCGCGCAATGCATTTTTGTTTTTGTCAAGTTTGTTTTTTTATTATAAAACAAGTGGGTTTTATTTTTTCTTATTAATTTTTTCTACTATTGTCGATTTTTTTATAGGTAAAGGAATTTATAAATCAAAGATTAAGCGAAACAGAAAACTACTCATTGCGTTAAGTGTGTTTGTAAACTTGGCTGTATTATCTTATTTCAAGTATAGCTACTTTTTTGTAGATACGATAAATCAGCTATTAGGCTTACAAATAGAAGTAGTTGACGTGTTTGCAAAGTGGACGAATAGTTTTGCAGGAACACATTTTTCTGTCGATAAAATTATTTTACCTGTTGGTATTTCATTTTTTACATTCCAAACAATCAGCTATTCGATTGATATTTATAGAGAAAAAATAAAGCCTGTTACAAGTATTTTAGATTTTGGATTTTATGTTTCGTTTTTCCCTCAATTAGTTGCAGGGCCTATTGTGCGTGCATCCGAATTTGTACCGCAACTCTATAAACCGTACAAATTAACCAAGCAGGATTTTGGCATTGCGCTATTTCTTATTTTGAATGGATTAATCAAAAAACTTTTTTTGTCGGATTATGTGGCTGTCAATTTTATCGATCGGATATTTTCAAACCCTATGGCTTATTCTGGTTTTGAAAATCTAATGGCACTTTATGCCTATTCGTTGCAAGTGTATGCTGACTTTTCTGGATATACCGATATTGCTATTGGAGTGGCATTATTACTAGGTTTCCGACTGCCTGTAAATTTCAATTCGCCATACAAAGCCTTACATGTAGGCGAATTCTGGAAACGATGGCATATTTCATTATCTACTTGGCTCAAAGATTATTTATATATCCCATTAGGCGGAAATAAGCATGGTAAAGTTCGTACAAATCTAAACTTAATGATTACGATGCTATTAGGAGGGCTTTGGCATGGAGCCAGCTGGCAGTTTGTTATCTGGGGTGGATTGAATGGCGTAGGTTTGGTAGTTTATAAATATTGGAAAAGAATAAGCCCTTTTGCAAAAAATCACTCGTGGGCTGTACGTTTTTATGCAATTTTTCTTACCTTTAACTTTATTACTTTTACTCGTATTTGGTTTCGATCCGAATCCATGGATGTCGCAAATAATATGATGTACCAAATAGCAAATGCATTTGGCTCTATCGACACTATTAGCGAAATGATTATGTCGTATAGGAATATTTTTATCGTCGTACTTGTCGGGTTTATTATACACTGGCTACCTAGTACGTTCAAAATCAAATACAAACAATGGTTTGTTGATAGTCCTATTTGGATGAAAGCTATTGCAGTTTTAGTTTCTATTTTTGCTATTTATCAAGTTAGTTCAGCTGATTTACAGCCATTTATTTATTTTCAGTTTTGATTTATAAATAAAAATACGAAATAATAATGAGTACAAAAAATAGACACTTTACTTTTTATATTAAAAATTTAATATTTTTTTGTTGTGGATAAAATCGATTATCAAGCTATTTTAGAACGCATTAGCGAAGAAATAAAACCCTTTTGCGGAAAAGGAAAAATTGCAGATTATATTCCTGTATTAGCAAAAGTGCCTGCTAATCAGTTTGCAATGGCGATTACGACAGTTACAGGCGAAGAGTACGTAATAGGAGATAGTGAAGTTGAATTTTCGATACAAAGTATATCCAAAGTATTCACACTTACTTTGGCAATGAAAAAACTAGGAGATGATATTTGGAAACGAGTAAACCTAGAACCTTCTGGCACGAGTTTCAATTCGCTTGTACAGCTCGAATATGAAAACGGAATCCCTCGGAATCCATTTATCAATGCAGGTGCGATTGTTGTTTCAGATGCTATTTACGATGGAAGAGGAAAAACAAAAAATCAAATTATTCGATTTGTGCGGGATTTATCAGGAAACAATTCGCTTTATTTTGACGAAGAAGTTGCTGAATCAGAACGGAAATTTGGTCATCGAAACAGAGCAATGGCTAATTTAACAAAAAGTTTTGGGAATTTGAATAACATGGCTGATGAAGTTTTGGATATTTATTATCATCAATGTGCAATCGGTATGAATGTGCTCGATTTGAGTAGATCATTTTTATATTTGGCAAACGAAGGAGTGAACTCTCGTACAAACGAACGAGTAATTAGCGGAAGACAAACCAAACGTATCAATTCGCTGATGCTCACGAGTGGATTGTATGATGCAGTAGGCGACTTTGCTTATTGGGTCGGATTGCCAGGAAAGAGTGGTGTCGGAGGAGGGATTGTGGCCGTAGTGCCTTCGGTGTTGAGTGTTGCTGTTTGGTCGCCCGAACTTAACGAATCAGGAAATTCACTTGTTGGCGTAAAAGCTCTCGAATTATTTACTACTTATGCGCAAAATTCGATTTTTTAACTTAAACTGTAAATCAGATGAAAAGAATATTTTTTA
>JAOZTL010000046.1 GCA_029942205.1 Bacteroidales bacterium
AAATAAAACCAAATCGTACATGGCACCGAAAATAGGAAAAATACTTGTAGTTGATGATAATGCGGATATTTTGTTTGCATTGAAATTATTATTAAAACAACACTTTGAACTCATCCATACGCAAGAAAATCCCGAAGCAATCCCCGAAATGCTCAAAAGAGAGGATTATGACGCTATTTTGCTGGATATGAACTTTACCAAAGATGCCATTAGCGGCAGTGAAGGTTTCTTTTGGTTGAGCAAAATAATGGAAATAGACCCCTCGGCTATTGTTATTTTTATTACTGCCTATGGCGATGTTGAAAATGCGGTAAAAGCCATCAAGCTAGGAGCTACCGACTTTGTACACAAACCATGGCAAAACGAAAAATTGATTGCAACCATTTCTTCTGCTGTCAAATTGCGCAAATCACGTGTTGAACTCGACAGCCTAAAAGAAAAACAATCGGGACTCAATGCGATGATGAATCAGCCTTTTAGCGATTTTATTGGCGTATCGAATAGCATGCAGAAAGTGTTTGAAACAATCAAAAAAGTAGCCAAAACGGATGCCAATATTCTTATTCTTGGCGAAAATGGCACTGGAAAAGAGCTTGTTGCTCGATCGCTACACCAAAGTTCGCTTCGCAAATCGGAAGTATTCATTAGCGTAGACTTAGGCGCACTCACCGAAAGCTTGTTTGAAAGCGAGCTGTTTGGGCATATCAAAGGGGCATTTACCGACGCAAAAACCGAACGCCCTGGACGTTTTGAAATTGCCTCTGGCGGTACACTCTTTTTGGACGAAATCGGGAACTTGTCGCAGCCACTACAATCCAAACTATTGACCGTACTCGAACGTAGAGAAGTTACTCGACTTGGTGCAAACAAATCCAAGCCTATCGATATTCGCTTAGTATGCGCCACAAACATGAATCTGCAACAAATGATTGGAGACGATAAGTTTAGAGAAGATCTGCTTTATCGTATCAATACAGTCGAAATTCAAATCCCACCTCTACGTGATCGTGTCGAAGATATTCCGCTTTTAGCCAAGCATTTTTTGTCTATTTATACTCGAAAATATAAAAAAAATATCCGCGAAATAGGTACTTCTACTCTCAAAAAACTGCAACAATATCATTGGCCTGGGAATGTAAGAGAGCTTCAACATGCCATCGAACGAGCCATCATTATGAGTGATACCAATATTCTTCAACCATCGGACTTTCACCTAACTTCCACCGTGGAAAAGGTAGACGAACTGGAACTCGAAAATTATAATCTCGAAGATGTAGAAAAAACAATTATCCAAAAAGTACTCAAAAAGCATCGTGGCAACATCAGCTATGCTGCTAAAGATTTAGGACTTACTCGTACATCACTTTATAGAAGAATGGAAAAATATGATCTATAAAAATTTTAGACTTAACGTTATTGTTCGGATACTTCTGCTAACAGCTAGTATATTTGTGTTTTTATTCATACTTATGAATAAAATATATTATATTATTCCTGTTTTTTTTGCATTACTGATTGTCTTTCAAGTAATTCATCTTATTTATTATGTCGATCGAACAAACAGAGAAGTTACAAACTTCTTAGAATCGATTCGCTTTTCTGACTTCAGCCGTAATTTTCAATCAAACAATTTAGGTACTTCTTTCGATGAACTAAAGAAAGCATTCAACGAAATCACACTCGACTTTCAGAAAATACGAACAGAAAAACAAGAGCATTATTTTTATTTACAAAACATCATTCAACACATCGAAATCGGAATAGTCGCTTTCTCTCCCGATGGCACGATACAAATGATTAATCAGGCTGCAAAAAAAACATTCCAAACCCAAACACTCAAAAACATTAAACTACTGGCTAGCTGGTACATTGGTTTTGACGAAGTGCTGATGTCGATGCAAGCTGGCGACAACCGATTGATAAAACTCAAAGTAGACGATAATTCACTACAACTAGCCTTGCATGCGAGTGTCTTTAAAATAAAAAATCAAGAAATTACGCTCGTTTCTATCAAGAATATACAATCGGAAATGGATGAGCAAGAAATGGAAGCTTGGCAAAAATTAATAAAAGTGCTCACACACGAAATAATGAATTCCATCGCTCCTATTTCATCTCTTACTTCTACCGTTAATTTAATGGTGAGTAATGTGGCTGAATCTATCGAAGAATATGTTCCTGATGATTATGACAGAGAAACACTTATAGACATCAAAGAGGCACTGACGACCATTTATAAACGTAGTACTGGCTTGATTCACTTTGTAGAAAAATACCGAAACCTAACCAAAATACCGAAGCCTAATTTTACAATTTACAAAATAAAGGATCAATTCAAATACTTGTCTAGCCTATTGGCTGAAGAATTGCAACACAGCAATATCGAGCTAAAAATAGATATTATGCCCGAAAACATTGAGATTACTGCCGATGAGCAATTAATAGAACAGGTATTGATAAACATGGTTAAAAATTCGATTCACGGTCTGGAACATACCGAAAATAAAACACTCCAACTCAGTGCTTCTATTAATCATCAAGGCAAATGCTTGATAGAAATAATCGACAATGGACAGGGGATCATTAGCGAAGTTCTCGATAAGATTTTCATCCCTTTCTTTACCACAAAATCAACAGGATCGGGTATCGGGCTAGCGTTGTCTAAACAAATCATGCGACTGCACGGAGGTTCTATCTATGTTCACTCTGAGCCTGAAGTGGAAACTAGATTCACGCTCAGTTTTTGAACAAATCTTCAATCTTTTTAATGTTACTTACGTACTTAAAACATTTTTATCAAAAGTTAATCTGACATTTACAATACTGTATTTTATCAATGACTCGTTAAGTTTCTGTATACATTTGATTTACAGAAAATTGAAAAGCATTATTTATTTAAGATAAGCCTTTTAAAATCTGTTTTTTAATTTGTAATTCATAATTTAACGAAGTGTTGTTTTATGGAATAGTATCGATTTACAGAATTGTGCAAACAACATCAAAAAGATCGAAAACCTTCGTTCGTTAAAAAAGGACAATGTCTGCAATTTTTTATACTTTTGCAGCCTTAACAAAAAAAATGAACAAATGAATACGTTATTCGATTCTGGCGAAGAATTTCCATTGATGGAAGATTTCTATAGCCTTCAAGGAGAGGGCTATCATACAGGTAAGGCCGCTTATTTTATCCGCATCGGAGGCTGCGATATTGGTTGCCACTGGTGCGATACGAAAATGTCTTGGGATCCCAAAATTCACCGTTCGATTCCCATTCATGAAATTATCTCCAAAGCATCAAGCTACCCCGCCAAAGCTGTTGTGGTTACAGGAGGAGAGCCGTCCATGTACCCACTCGATAAACTTTGTGCTGGACTGCACGAAAAACAAATCAAAACTTTTGTAGAAACTTCAGGTGCATACCCACTTAGTGGTCAGTGGGATTGGATCTGTTTATCGCCCAAACAACAAACTCCCCCTACCCATGATATTCTACCTAAAGCAAACGAGCTGAAAATGATTATTTTTGAGGAAGCCGATTTTGAATGGGCAGAAACAAATGCAAAATTGGTAAATCCCAACTGTAAACTGTACCTGCAACCCGAATGGAGTCGCCAAAAACAGCTCACTCCTATTATCGTCGATTACATCAAAAATAACCCAAAATGGAGCATATCGTTACAAACTCATAAATTTATACATATTCCATGATTTAGCATTTGCTATCTTACAAAAAAAATCGTAAATTTGAGAATTGAAAATTAGTGTGGAAATAGATCTGTTTTAGTTTAAATCTATACTATCAGACTTCGTCTGTTTTGATATTTATTTTTTAATAAATAGTCAATGTAAATCAGTAAATTACGCCTAAATACGTACAATTATATCAAGCAGTATAATAAATTATTAAAACATAGCTGAGTCTTGTCTAAAAAGACCTGTCAGGTTTGGTTTAGCAAAAAGTGATTATTTTAAATGACTTATTTATAATTAATTAACAAAACCTGACAGGTCTGATATTTGTAAAATGAACCTTTTTAGACTGGACTCATCGTTATATAAATGATCAAAAATAATAAAATAGACGAAGTCTGAAAATATATAATTATTAATGATAGCTAATTTTGTACACTTATTCTTAAGCGAAAATACAAGATTATTTTTTGATTATGATTTTTTTTCACAAGTACGTAAACAACATTAAAAAGGTCGAAGACCTTACTCATAATTTTATTAGAAGAACTTTGTTATTTATGATTGAATTTTATCTAAAATATATCAAATTATCATTGCGACATACACTTCTATTTATTTTTGTATTTACTTCCATTTTTAGTTTTGCCCAAACGTATAGCAGTAGCTCCAAAAAAGCAATCAAAAAACTAAAAATTGCCATCGAATATTATCGTGAAGCAAAATTGGATAAAGCAGAAGAATTAACTCATGAAGCATTATTAATAGACTCTAATTTTATTGAAGCATACCTTTTATTGAGTGATCTGTACAATGAAAAAGCGGATAGCGAATCTGAAATTAAATGCTATCAAAAAATACTACAAATAGATTCAAAAAATCATACGAAAAGTTACTATTATTTAGCAAATGCCTATTTAAAAGTAGGTCGCTATGCTGATGCAAGTGAAAACTATAGCCGATTTCTATCCAAAGAAAAAAAAGACAGTATCCGAATAAAGCGTGCTATCGCAAAACGAAAACAAAGCGAATTTGCCTCCTACGCCATCCTTCACCCAGTACCTTACGACCCCGTCAATATGGGAGAAAAAGTAAATAGCCCATACCACGACTACTGGCCCAGCTTGACCGCCGATGGCAAATATTTATACAAAACAGTTTTATACCCTATCTCTAAAGCTGCATCTCCTACCAACGATAACTGGCAAGAAAACTTCTTTGTGTGTAAAAACATAGACGGAAACTGGACAACAGCAAAAGACATTGGCGCACCAATAAATACGCCATTAAACGAAGGCGCACAAACTATCGCTGTTAATGGGCAGTACATGATTTTTACTGCCTGCAACCGACCAAACAGCTTTGGTAGCTGTGATCTGTACATCGCTCAATTTGATGGCGAACACTGGTCGATACCAAAAAACATGGGAAGCCCCATAAATACTCGCTATTGGGAATCACAACCATCTTTATCGTCTGACGGACGCAGCCTTTATTTTGTTAGTAACCGTGCAGGCGGAAAAGGGAAAATGGATATTTGGGTAAGCTATCTGCAAGAGGACGGCAAATGGCAAGAACCTATAAATTTGGGAACAAATATCAATACAGAACTCGACGAAAAATCACCATTCATTCATCCTGACGATCAAAGCTTATACTTTAGCTCCGATAGCTGGACGGGAATGGGCGGTGCAGATCTTTTTCTTTCCAGAAAAGACAGTGCCCAAAATTGGCAAATCCCTAAAAATCTAGGCTACCCAATCAACTCACCTGTTGATGAAGATGGATTAATTATTAATCTCAAAGGCAACATGGCAATTATTGCCTCCAATAGAGAAAATGAAAAAAATAGAGATTTGTATAGCTTTGAATTATATCCCGAGATTCGTCCGAAGCCTGTTTCATACGTCAAAGGCTTTGTTTATAACAGTATCACACACAAAGCAGTTGTTGCTCACTTTAAATTAATCGAGCTAAAAACCGAACAAATAAAGATAACATCCAATTCGGATAAATTAGGACACTTTCTTATTTGCTTGCTTGAAAATAAAAGCTATGCTCTAAACGTTACAAAAAAAGGGTATTTGTTTTATTCCGAAAATTTCACACTAACAGCAAATGAACTTGTTGATACCAATTATATCATGGAAGTTCCGCTTGTTCCTATAAAAATAGGAAACAAGACGATATTAAAAAATATTTTTTTCGGAATAGATTCATACATTCTTAAAAAAGAATCATTTGCAGAATTAAACCAATTAGTTAATTTTGTAACACAAAATCCTTCGATAAAAATAGAAATTGGAGGACATACAGACAACACAGGCACATTGTTGCTCAATCAAAAATTATCAACAAACAGAGCAAAAGCAGTTTATGATTATTTAATACAGCATGGTATTGATAAAAATAGACTAAGCTATAAAGGCTATGCCGATAGCGAGCCAATTGCCTCAAACAAAACCACTAAAGGAAAAAGGAGTAATAGAAGAACAGAGTTTAAAATTATAAGATAGGCACTAAATTTGCTTAAAAGTTAATAAATTGAATAACAGTAAAATATCCATTTTTTCGTGCGACAACAAACAATTTGCTGCACATAAAGTAGAATCAATTACCCCCTAACAAAGGGAATTATAACAGAACAAAATCACTCTATTTAATCGAGTGATTAAATATCAAGAACTTACAAAATTTAAACAGATGAAAAACATAAAATTATTAATTGTCATTATTTTGTTCTCAGGATTCTCCATCCATAGCTTTGCTCAAACAGAGATGATTCTTGTTGAGTCAGGAACATTCGAAATGGGGCGTGCAGACAATGATATTGTCAAAGGAAATGAATTTAATGACGAATTACCAAAACATACAGTTACATTAAATAGTTTTTATATTGGTAAATATGAAGTAACCGTGGGCGACTACAAAAAATTTGTAGCTGCTACTGACAAAACCATGCCAATGCCTCCTGATTCGGCATGGTTTGCAGAGCATCCTGATACAAAAATATATTATCCATTATCTGTTAACCAATGGTGGGGATGGAAAGACGCTCATCCTATGCAAAATGCAAATTGGTATGATGCTGTTGAATATTGTAACTGGCTAAGTGTACAAGAAGGACTAGAACCTTGTTACAACATAGACTCAGAGAATACGGTTTGCGACTTTTCTAAAAATGGCTACCGATTACCAACTGAGGCAGAATGGGAATTTGCTGCACGTGGAGGTAATAAAAGCCAATATTACATTTACAGTGGAAGTAATAATATTAGCGAAGTTGCATGGTACGATGGATCTTCGGGATTAAAAGGACCATCTCCTGTCGGAACAAAAAAACCTAACGAATTAGGAATTTATGACATGAGTGGAAATGTATGGGAATGGTGCAACGATTACTATGCTGGAAATTTTTATACATATACCAATAACGATAATCCTACGGGAGCAGGACAAAACATCTACAGATCGCTGCGAGGCGGCTCATGGCATTATAGAGACTTACTTGCAAGAATAGCAGATAGAGATGGTCCTTATCCAGCTTTCACCAATTTCAATTATGGGTTCCGTATAGCAAGAAGCGGACAATAATAGTTTAAGTATTAAATAACTTTATTTATGCATACTAATTTTCGACAAAAATTAACCATATTCTTTCTTTTATCTCTATTTACGACTAATGCTCAAGTAATTCCAGAGATGGTTTTTGTAAAAGGTGGCAGTTTTTTGATGGGAAGTAACGATGGTGATTCGGATGAAAAACCTATTCATTCTGTACGTGTAAGCGATTTTTATATCGGGAAGTACGAAATTACAGTTGCTCAATATCGTCAATTTTGCAAAGAAACCAAACGTTCCCTTCCTATTTATCCCAATGAGGAATGGTATGAGGAACATTACAATACAAAAAAATGGACATGGAAAAATAGGCATCCAATATCAAGTATCTCATGGAATGATGCCAATTCATACTGTAAATGGCTATCTGCAAAATTAGGAAAAAAATACCGTCTGCCGACTGAAGCAGAATGGGAATATGCAGCAAAAGGAGGTAGTAAATCCAAAGGATTTAAATATAGTGGTAGTAATACAATTACTAGGGTTGCTTGGTTTGACGATACTACTTTTGAAAGAGGAACAAGACCTATTGGTACTTTAATGCCTAATGAACTAGGTATTTATGACATGAGTGGCAACGTGTGGGAATGGTGTTATGATCGTTATGGCAAATACTCATCAACTTCTAGTGTAAATCCTAAGGGATCTACAAAAGGTGCTTTTAGATGTATTCGAGGAGGTTCGTGGTATTATATTGACGATATGAGTAGGGTTACTGCCCGTGATGGACCCTATCCTCACGTTAGTAATTATAATTATGGATTCCGAGTTGTTCGTGAAAAATAAAAAATAAAAAAAGCATTGATATTATTGATGCTTTTTTTTATTCACCCAATAATGTTTGTTCTACCGCATGGCTACTTAATATTTTACCAAATCGGTAAGCAACAAATAGCGAAACAAAAAGCTGAGAATTATCTGTAAGTGCTAGAATTTCTATCGGTTTGGGATACAGCGTAGCACTAATACCCAAATCGAGAGCCTTCACAATATTATTTTTTGTGCTATACTCAAAGCTCCCTCCTATTTTAACAAAAGCACCTGGAACGACAGATATTTCATTAAATCCTTTCAGAAATGACGATCTTCCTATTATATTTTCAGGATAATGTAAATTAGGAACAAATTTTTCGTCAATAGCCCCACTAGGATAAATAATCTGATAATAAATAGGTTTTAATACGCCTAATGATGCTCCTCCCGAATAAAACATTCGTATAGCAATTCCGCCTTTATCTATTTTACGAAACAATTCACGCTGCTGCCCATAACTCCCTTTTAATTCAAAAAATAAATTCGTTTTCCCAAATACGAACATAGTCATATTAGATGACATGAAAAACGGATTTGTTTGCTTTTTCTCTTTAGGGTGTTTTATATAATCAATATCAAAATCATACAAAATTCGCTTATAAGCATTTACCCTTTTTGCATACTGATAATTAAGCCCCCATCCATAGGAAGCCATAAAAGCACTGAACGTTCGTTCGTTACGGAAAATTATTTTATTTTGGTCATCAATTTCACCCTGTGAATAAGAGTAAGAGTAAATGATAACTAAAAAAAATATTGTTATCGTTTGTTTCATTAATTTTAAGAAGCAATCTGCTATTTTAATTACGAGATTAATAAAATAAAATATTCGATCTATTTAATATCACTTGATTTATAAATAGCTAATTAAACAAAAATAATTGAATATTTCTTGTTCTATTAAGTCTGGAAACAAAATTAATTGTATTTTTACAATTCTATATATTACTGTATATTTGCCGATTACAGAATTGCATAAGTAATATTAAATAGGTCGAACGAAAGTTCAATTAGTAAATGCAACACTTTATTTTCTTATTTATTAGAACGATAATACAAAATATATTTTTCTTTTTTTCAAAATCTCTCTACAAAAGCCGATTAGAGGGTTTTGAAAAAAAAAATATAAAGTCCATTCAATTAGCTGTTTGAAACGTTGCATTTACTAGTTGAACCTTTAGAAAACCTTATTTTTTCTCCATAATCAAATCTGAATTTACTTGATTCAAATTTACTTCTACTTGTGTTCTATAAGCAGGACAGTGCGGTGCACTACGTCCTGTTCTACAGGAACTAAATGATAATGAGACAAGTGTAACAACTAATACTACTAAGAGACCTTTTTTTTTCATTCGTGTGTGTGTTTTAAGCTTAAAAAAACAGCTTGGATTAGAAAATATTTATGACTTTTCTATTTTAAAAATCGTTTCTTTTGCAAATATATTAAAGAATTTGGGTTATCAATATCTTATACGCAATTTTTTTGAAAAAGATACGAAAAACTCTTTTTTTTATAACGTAAAATACATGAAATAAATTATGCAAAATCGTTCATTATTACTATTATTGTAGTCTACAAAAAAAATAAAAAATATGTTAGATACAATATTTAAGCACAAATCAATTCGACAATATAGTGACAAAATTGTGCAAAAACAAGAGCTTGATGAAATATTACTTGCTGCAACTCGTGCATCCAATACGGGGAATATGCAACTTTATAGTATCATAGTTACACAAGATCCTGATTTAAAAACAAAGTTGTGGGAATCCCATTTTAAACAAGAAATGGTTCGGCAAGCTCCTGTTGTTTTAACTTTCTGTGCAGACATCAATCGCTTTAATCAGTGGTGCGACGCTAGAAATGCAAATCATGGATACGATAACTTTTTATGGTTCTATAATGCCACAATAGACGCAACAATTGCTGCCCAAAATGCAACACTTGCTGCCGAAACCAAAAATATGGGCGTTTGCTATTTAGGAACAACAACGTACATGGCACAACAAATAATAGACATCCTTGAGCTTCCTAAAGGTGTTGTTCCTGTTACAACTCTCGTAATAGGCTATCCTAATGAAGATCCACAACTAACCGACCGTTTGCCATTAGAAGCCATCGTACATAACGAAAAGTATGAGCAATACAGTACTGACAGAATAAATCAACTGTATGAAGAAAAAGAGAATCTTGTTTCAACACAACAACTTATCGAAGAAAATAAAACAGATAATTTAGCGCAAATTTTTACCGAAAAACGCTATAAAAAAGAAGATAATATTCATTTTTCTAATGAATTTATGGAAGTCGTTCGCAAACAAGGTTTTATTTCATAAAAAATACTGCAATAATTAAAAAAAAACATAAAAAATGCTCTTATTTGAAAGATAAGAGCATTTTTTATAAATTTATAGATAAAAGTAACTATAATACTTATTTACTAAAATACAACAATACTTCATAGCTATCCGTATCTAAAACTAAAGCCAATTCTGTTTTACTCAAAACTTTTATTTTCATTTCTGAAACACTTCCATTTTCATCGGTTATTATAGTCGTTCCATCTTCCGAAATTTTCCATGTTCCATTACTTTCTTTTCCTTTATAAAAAGCTATGAAATCATTATTTTTATCATATTTAAAGTAAATTTCTTTCAACTCATCATTTATTAACTCTTCTGTAGTTGATTTTAAATCTGTATCTGTAATTTCTGGTATGATAGACTTTATAAATGACCATTTTCCTACTATTAATTTTTCATTTTGTTGCTGTAAGGTACGCATACTAGCACAAGAACTAAAAATAAGCAAAGTAATTAATAGTACTGGAGCAAGAATCTTTTTCATATTTTTTATTTTAATATTAAATTAATAAATTTACAAAATTTCCACCTTTCTGACAAATAGGCTGATGTTTTTTTTGTATTAAAAATGATTAATATTTATACATTCAAACTCATCATTTTATCTTCTAAATAAAAGACTAAATCAACAAAACGTGGATCTCTTTTAATTTCTTTGTGCCGATCGAATGGTAAATCTACTCGTACATGTTCAATGATTTTACTCGGTGCAGTAGACATAATGTATACATCT
>JAOZTL010000047.1 GCA_029942205.1 Bacteroidales bacterium
AAACAGGCAGAAAAGAAACGTTTTAAATTCATAATTATGATAGCATTTCAGTATATACAAAATTGGAGACTTTAATTAAAAATAGTTATTAATTTTTGCAAGTATTTTACTTTATTACCACTACCCATTTTTTTGTATGAAACAATTAAATTTTCTAGTAATCGAATGATAATTGTAATGTTATCCGCAGGCTGATAGTATTTTTTATCTTTAGGAATATTCTGTTGTTCCAAGAAAAAATCGATTTCACGTTTACCCAATATTGCACCTTTATTGTATGGGTTTATATAAAATAAATTTTTTTTATTATCATTAGGATCGATTTTTTTGCTTTTCTCGTCCACATAAGCAGTAATGAAGTTTTTTGGTAGGTTTATCCCATAAATAGGTAGCCCAATCTCTTGAGCAATAGTGATATATATAATTGATAGAGAAACAGGATTTCCTTTTTTCGATTCAAATACAGTGTTTATGTATGAGTTTTTTGGAGCATAATAGTCTGAGCTATTTCTAGCAAAGCGATGAACTTCAAAAAAAATATGGTTAAATGTACGGATTTGTTCTAATGGAGTTAGATTATCATGAAGTGCTACCCATACATCCGTAGTTATTTTATTTGTAACAAGTTGAATATCAGAGTATTTTAAATCAGGATATTGATGTGTAGCAACAATATAAGCACCATATAATAAGTCTGTATTGTCGTTTTTTGCCCAGAAGGAAAGTGAATCGAAAGTTGTATTAAATTGTATTTTTTCTATAATATTTTCTATTCTGACATGTAATATACTATTCAGAGATTTATTCCACTTTTTTTCTAAAGCAGCGATTACAATATCTCCTTTTTCTATTAGTTTTTTTTCTATTAGATTATAAACTTGCTCATCAGGGTCTTCTAAAAGTCTGATAAGCGAGTTTAATTCAATGTCTTTTTTTTCCATTATAAAATAATACGATCAAGTATTTTTTTAATAAGAATATCTATGCTTTTCTTATAGTCTATACTGTATTCTTTTCGTTTTCTATTGGCAATAATATTACAAATAGTAAGAGCATTATGTCCTAATAATTTAGATAAACCATAAATTGCCGAACTTTCCATTTCGTAATTTGTTATTCGGTTGTTTTCGTATTTGAATAGGCTAACTTTGTCATTAATATTTTCGTCAATGATCGGTAAACGCAACACACGACCTTGAGGACCATAAAATCCTGGAGCAGAAATCGTTATTCCTTCTGTCATATCAAAGCCTATTTTTTTCAATAATTCAGGTGATGATTCAACAAAATAAGGAGCAGCAAGTCTTTCATTCCATTCGGTATGTTTGATAAACTTAGCTTCCATATCCAATAAGCTTATAGAATCTCTGTTTTTATAAAAATTAAGCAAACCATCAAAACCTACGGCTATTTTAGACACGACAGGAGTATCCACTTCTATATCTTTTTGTAATGCTCCAGATGTTCCTATTCTTACAAAATTGAGCGTGTGATGTGTTTTCTTGGCAATTCGTTTTTCTAGATCTATATTTACGAGTGCATCTAATTCGGTCAATACAATATCGATATTGTCAGTACCAATTCCTGTTGAAATGACAGAAAGCCGTTTTCCTTTATAAGTACCCGTACTTGTACAGAATTCTCTGTTTTGGGTGGTAAATTCAATTGTGTCAAAATATTTTGAAACCATATCAACTCTACCTTGATCTCCTACAAGAATGATGTGATCAGCAATATTTTCTGGTTTTAAGTGCAGGTGAAAAATACTACCATCTGCATTTAGTATTAATTCCGATTCTCCTATTCGTTCCATTTAGCGATTTTTTAAGTATATTGATATGTTTTAGTTGATTTATTTCTACATTTTCGCACTTTGTAAAATGAAAAATAAAAACAGACATAAATAAGTAAACTACAAATTACATACAAGTTAAGCAAATTCAAATTTATTTAAAAAAAATGAAAAATAAAAATAGGATCTAAGCTATTTTCTTTATTTTTTATTTATTTATTTTCTTTGTGCTCATTTTTAAGTTGTTGCCTTCCTTTTTTGAATGAGTTCTTTTTTTGTTCATTATTGTTTCTATATTTGCACGAGTAAATAATTAATAAATAAAATTAGAAAGTTATGAAAAATCAATATTCAACATTTGCAGTAGTAGGTGTTATTATTATTTTATTTTTAGTCGTATTGAGTAGTAGTATATTTATTACTATTAAGCCAGGAGAAAAAGGTGTTATATTTAGAAAATTTTCAACAGGACTAGATAAGAATAATGTTTATGGAGCAGGTTTCCATGTTATTGCACCATGGAATGAAATGTATTTGTATGATGTAAAGGAACAAAAAGTAGACGAGAATATGGATGTTTTGGACAAAAGCGGTTTGTCTGTATCTGTTGATGTTTCTGTTCGTTTCAATCCAATGCACATAAAAATTGGATATTTGCATGAAAAATTTGGAGTAAATTATGTTGCGAAATTAGTAATTCCTGAAGTTCGCTCATCGGTGCGTAAAGTAATGGGGCGCTATACAGCAGAAGAAATTTATTCAACAAAACGTAATGAAGTAGAGGCGGCCATTATTAAAGAAACAAAAGCAATATTAAGTTCTGAAGCAAATAATATTGACATGCGTGCGTTACTTATTCGTTCGATCAATCTGCCTGAGCAGATAAAAGGAGCAATTGAGAATAAATTGAAGCAAGAGCAAGAAGCCTTAGCTTATAAGTTTAAGTTAGAAAAAGAGACCAGTGAAGCAGAGAGAAAACGTCGTGCAGCACTCGGTGAAGCCAAAGCAAATGCAATTATTAACAGCAGTTTAACTCCTGCTTTGTTGAAAATGCGTGGAATCGAGGCTACAATAAAATTAGCAGAATCTGAAAATGCAAAAGTTATTGTGATTGGATCTGGAAAAGATGGATTACCACTTATTCTTGGAAATAACTAATAAATTAGAAAATAAATGCAAAAGAATATATTTAGACCCTGTCTATTTTATTATTTTTGCTTATCTATATAGTTCTGTTTTAACGATTTATTAACACTACTTGACAAATTCTACATATTTATGCGTAACTTATTGATTTGCATTGATAATTTGTCCAAAAATAAATATCAAAACAGACGAAGTCTGATGTTTAGATGTTTTTATTTAATTTATTGGTTATAAATAGATTAAATGATTACGTGAATATCTTAAATTTAAAAGAACGTTAAAGGCTTTGTTGCTTTTAACGTTCTTTTATTTAACGAATTTTAACATTCAATTGAACTTATTTGGTTGTCAGTAATCTGGAATGTTTTATTTTTGCAACATACAACATGATAGGCGAAGAAGCTTAACTCAAAACAACAGAAATGCACAAAAAAATATTTTTAATTATTATTGGATTTATATTATCCATACAGATAAGTTATGGGCAGAATAGTAAAAAACAATACACAATAATAAGAACGGAAACTAGACCACAAATTGATGGTGAATTAAATGAAGCATTATGGAATATTATTCCTAGTGCAATGAATTTTAGGCAGTATGATCCTTACAATGGAAATAATCCTAGTCAGCGGAGCAAAGTGAAAATAACTTATGATGATAATGCTATTTATATTGGAGCTATGTTATACGATAATGCAGCAGATAGTATTATGCGAGAACTCTCGGAGCGAGATAATCCAGGGGCTACTGATTATTTTGGAATAGCGATTGATCCATTTAATGATGCGCAAACAGCTTATGGCTTTATCGTTACGGCTAGTGGCGTTCAGATGGATATGAAAATAACTACAGGCGGACATGATGACCCGAGCTGGGATGCAGTATGGAAAAGTGAAGCACGAATTGTAGATAATGGCTGGATTGTAGAAATACAAATACCATATTCTGCAATACGTTTTTCTACTAAGGATGTTCAAAACTGGGGTTTTAATATTTTTCGGAATATTGAGCGTCATAAAGAATTAAATACATGGAATTTTATTAGTAAAGAAAATGATGATATGCTGCAACAGCAAGGCGAATTAGTGGGGCTTAAAAACATCAAATCTCCTTTGCGATTGTCTGTAATGCCTTATGCGTCAGCTTATTTAGAAAATTATTCAGAAGATCAAAGCTGGGGACATGCCATAAAAGGAGGCTTGGATTTGAAATATGGAATAAACGAAAGCTTTACGCTTGACATGATGTTGATTCCCGATTTTGGGCAAGTAGAATCGGATGACCATGAACTAAACTTAGGACCTTTTGAAACATATTATGGTGAAAAACGTGCTTTTTTTACAGAAGGAACAGAGTTTTTTTCAAAAGCAAGAATTTTTTATTCTAGGCGTATTGGATCTACTCCAGCAAAATATTGGGATGTTTATGCAAATTTGTCCGAAAACGAAGAAGTAACGCATAACGATTCGGAAACACAACTGATAAATGCTACAAAAATATCGGGAAAAACAAATACTGGATTAGGAATTGGATTTCTAAATGCAATGACAACAGCTACTTATGCTGAAATAACTGACATGCTTACGCTTGAAAAGCGAATAGAACAAACTCAGAGTTTTACAAATTATAATCTATTTTCGGTAACACAATCGCTTAAAAATTCCTCTTATATTAGTTTAATTAATACGAATGTTGCACGTTTTGATGAAAACTATGTGGCTAACGTAACTGGTGCAGAGACTCGTTTAGTTGATAATTCAAACCAGTATGAAGTGTCAGCAAAAGGTGCTTTTGACCAAAAAAAAGAGGCTGAATTAGAAGAAAATGGTTATTATTATAGAGCAGAGTTCGCTAAAATAAGTGGAAACTTTAGATTTGAAGTATCTCAGAATACAGAAAGTGATACTTACAATCCTAATGATCTTGGATTTATTCGTAATAATAATGAATTTTCACAATCAGCTGAAATGGAGTATAATATTTATACACCTTTTTGGAAAATCATACGCTTAAATAATTCAATACGGGTAAACTATGCACAATTGTACAAACCAAGAGTATATTCTTATTCGTATCTTGCAGCACGATCAAGTGTTACATTTAGCAATTATATTTCAACAGGACTTTTTGCTTTTATTCGCCCTATCGATAATCATGATTATGACGAAGCCCGTATTGATGGACGCTATTTATTACGTCCTGCACGGCACATGCTAAACACTTGGATTTCTACAGATTACCGAAAAAAAGTAGCCTTAGATATTCGAGGCGAGTATCTTTTGGGAACAGCCTATGGTCAGGCAGGTTATGAATTAAGCATAAGTCCTCGATTACGTTTATCCGATAAATTTACGATAATTTATAATTTTAATTACGATCATTTACAGAATGATTTGGGATATGTTGATAATTCAGTGGATGAATCAATTATTTATTTCGGAAAAAGAAACATCTCAACTTATGAAAATCGACTAAACTTTAGTTATATTTTTAGCAATAAGTTTTCTTTAAACTTGCGCATGCGCCATTATTGGTCTTATGTGGAGTATGATGAATTTTACACTCTTAATATGGATGGTACGCTTGACGACAGAACAAGTTATTCAGAGAATCATGATTTGAGCTATAACGCATTTAATGTTGATATGGTTTTTCGATGGTTGTTTGCTCCAGGGAGTGAATTTGTTGCAGTGTGGAAAAATTCTATTTACTCGGATAGCGATGTCATCAATTATAATTTTTCAGATAATTTATCGAATACTTGGCAGTCAGATCAAATCAATAGTTTTTCGTTGAAGGCATTGTATTATCTTGATTATCAGAGCATTAAACGGTCTAAAAGATAGATAAAACTGTATGGATAACTAATTATTTCATACAAAGGGAATATTTAGCTAGTTTTAAACTTGGGAAAGAAAAAATCATCATTAAGTGAATAATAGTAAATAGTATACGTCCGTAAAGTAATTTTAGTCCACGAATTTTCACAAATTAAATTTGTAAAATTCGTGGAAAACTATTTCAATTTTAAGCTTTACAAATGAACAAGTAAGTATTATTATAAAAGAATTGTTATATTTAAGACTTTTGGTTTATTATTTTTACTCATATGATAGCTATATTTTAACTATTTATGTATTATTTGATAAATTACACGTATTTAGTTGTGATTTATTGATTCACATTGATATTTTGTCAGAAAAAACATTTAAAAATAAATATCAAAACAGATAAAGTCTGTATTTATTTATTTAAGTAGCTACATATAATTAAACGATACTTTTTTATTTTGAAATAACTTGTAAGTTATTGATTGTAACAGATTTGCATAAGTGCGTAAGCAACATCAAATAGGACGAAATGCTTATTCATCTATTTTTTCAAGAATTTTTTCTATTTCTTCTTCTGTTTCAAATAATTTTTTCTTACATAAATTGAGTAAATATACAGCTCGTTCTACTTTTGGAGCTAAAATATCCACACTTAATTCTTCATTTTCTATTTTTTCCACAATTTCGTTTGCTTCCTTCAGAGCGTCTTCATAACTAAGATTGTTTTCCATAAAGCGTTATTTGTTTGATTTGATTTTATTTTAGAGAATAGGTCGTCAAGACCTTTATATTTTAATTCCTATAACGAGAATATCATCAATTTGTTCTGTTTCGCCGCGCCAGTCTTCAATGTTTTTATCTAAGAGTTCGCGTTGCTGTATCATTGATTTGTTTTGTATTGAAAGTAAATATTCTTTGAAAGGTTTCGATTTGAATTTTTTCTCTTTCGGGCCACCAAATTGGTCAATATATCCATCAGAGAAAACGTATAAATTATCATTTTCTTGTAATTTGATTCGATGGTTAGTGAAATTTACATCCAAAAAATCAGACATTCCAATAGGCATTCTATTCGCTTTATATTCAATTAATTCATTATTTCTAACCAAGTAGAGGGGATTATAAGCACCAGCATATTGCAACTCATTTGTTTTTATATTTATTACAAGAATAGCAACATCCATTCCATCTTTAGTATCATTATCTCCACTTTCTTGGTGCAAGGCAGTAATTAAATGCCTTCTTAACCTGTCTAAAATATTACTGGCAGTAAATTCTATTGCACCTTCCTTTACAATGTCACTTAAAAAAGCAGCACCAAGTAAGCTCATAAATGCTCCAGGAACACCATGCCCTGTACTATCAGCTGCAACAACTATGGCAGTATCACCTACTTGATTTACCCAATAGTAATCTCCACTTACAATATCTCGGGGTTTCAGTAATATAAAATGCTGAGGAAAAGTTTTGTCAATGTATTTACCAGGAGGAAGAATAGCAGTTTGTATTCTACTTGCATAATAAATACTATCAATCATGTCTTTTCGTTGTTGAGCTATTTCGTCTCGCTGTGTTTCTGCCGATTCTTTTTGTAACGTAATTTCATCTCTTTGAGTCAGGATTTTTTCTCTTTGTTGTTGTAATTCTTCATTTTTTTCTAATATTTCATTTGTTTGTTCCTGTAATTGTTGTGTACGTTTAGCAACCATTTGCTCTAAATGTTCATTCTTTTTCATAAGAGCATGGTGTCTCCATTTTATTAGAAAATAAAAAATAAGAATAAAAGTAAGAATTGATAAAATAATAAACCAAATTTGTTTCCAGTATGGTTTTTCTATCTTGAAGCTTATTTGTTTATAATAACTCCAAATGTCATCTTTTCCTTTTGTTCTGTAAGTAAATGTATAATTACCAGGGGGAAGATTTGTATATTGTGCCTTATAATCAGTGCCTTGCGAAGCAGCATAATCATTTTCTAAGCCTTTGAGGAAAAAATCATATTCTACCGCTTCTTCATCTTTGAATGATAAACCAAGTAATTCAAAAGTAATATTGTTTTGGTCATAACGGAGTGTTTCTTCTATATTTTCGACTAATTGCCCATTTAACCATATTTTTTCTATTTTACAATCAGGCGTATATTTTTTTGTATTTTTTTTCTTTATATCAAAAGTCGATATTCCATGATAAGTTGCAATCCAAAGAAGACCTTTTTTATCGATAACTAGTCCGTTTGTTGCTATTTCATTTCCTGATAAACCAGAACTTGTATCGATAATAAATTCTACTTTCCCAGTAGTTTTATTGTAGTATACTAGCCCTTTATTTGTTCCAATCCACAAATAAGTATTATCTACAGCTTTATGTATTGCATTGATTACATTATTAGGCAATTTAATATCCAAAAAATGAACTTCTTCATTAACAAAAATTGCAAAACCATTTTCTGTTCCTACCCACAAAACGTCATCATCTACGCACAACGAGGTAACACTATTATTTTCCAAATCATACAATATTGAAAAATCTCGTTCATCAAAATAAATGAGTCCATTTGTATTTGCTCCAATTATATCTCCTTCAAAATCAATTAGTTGTCTGATATTTTGAGTCAAATGATTGGACAGAATAACGATAGGCGACGAGAATGATTTTAGATACGACACTGTACCGTCTATTCCTGTTGTAATGAAAATTTGACCGTCATTGCTTGAAAATACTAAATTAACGTGTTTAATTTGCTGCGAAAAAATTCTTTTTTTAATTAATTTCAGGCTTTTTTGATCGTATAGGAATAATCCTGAATTACTTGCTATGAGAATATTTTTATTTTTAGTTTCAGTAACCGCAAAAGTTTTATCCGTATTCGAAAAATCAGAATTAAATTTGTTTAGTTGATCTTTGAAATAGTACAACATTCCATTTTGGCTAATCCATACTCTATCTTCAGAATCATGTAGTATCGATTGTACATGACTCGTGATAAGTGAGGGATACAATGAACGCAATGATTTTCCATTTAATTTGGCAACACCTCCTTTTAATCCCACCCATAAATTCCCTTCTCTGTCTTCCAGAAAGGAATGAATAAGATCATTACCAAGACCTATATTTTTGTCATATACAATAGGTTTTTGTATTGTTGTTATGATTTGGTATATTTTAAAGTCAGAAATAAGCCATATTGAGCCGTCTTTAGTTTGATGAATATCTTTGATTATTATATTTTCAGGTATATTTAGCTGTGTATTTAGTTTTATTCCTAAGTTTTTATTTGTCCATGGCTGATTTTTTAAATAGATTCCTTTTTCGGTAGAAATCCATAATTGGTTTGCTTCATCAATAAATGCACAATAACTATATTCATCAGATAGTTTGTACGATTTTTCTACATGATTGATGTAGTAAAGTCCTTCAGATGATGCTAAAAACATATAATCCTTATCTTTAGATTGAGTAATATCATTAATATTAAGAGGAAGATTTAGATTTTCATCATTAAAAAAGCGTAATTTTCCTTTTCTGGTTATTTGTACAATTCCATCATTACCAAAAAACCATTTATAATTTTGTCTGTCAATAAATATTTTTTTGAAAGAACGACCAGTTGATATTTTTGCTAATTTATTATTTTTAATATAAAATATACCTCTTTGACTAGCAAAATAAATAATACCTGTGGAATCTTGATCTATATCAAATATTGAATTATGCGCAAAGTTGGTGTCTGTCTCGAAAGTAATCATTTCACGACCATTATATTTAGCAGCACCTGTCTGTGTTCCAAACCAAATATATCCATCCTTGTCTTGAAAAATACTTAAAATGTCTTCTTGTGGTAAGCCTGCTTCCGATCCATATTTGACAAAAGGAAATACGCCAGTTTGATATGTTTGGTACAGCGATGTGAAATAATTTTCAGATTCCTGTAAAGTCATTCCTGTTTGAATCTTAAAATATTGATCTAATAAACCAATTTGTTTGGAATATTGTAGAAATTCAATTAGTTTTTGTTTCAATTTTGGTGTATTCCGTTTCATTCCCCAGCCATCTTTGCCTATATTCCCAATTACGAATTTTGCTTCCAAATTAGGATATTTATTTAGTTCAAAAATAGCATTACTTCCAATCATGTAGTCAGCTTTTTTTTCTATAACATCAAGTAAGAAATCGGAATTTCGATAATGGAATTTCGTCACACCATTATCTACCAAAATATCTTCGGTGATAGAGCCTTTTGATACAACACCTTCATAATTAATAAGATCAGAGACTCCCGTTATTTTATGATTTTTATTTCCGATCACAACCATGGCGTATGGAATAAAATCAACGATGTCTATTTTATTTTTCCGCCATTCGAGTGGTACTAAAATATCGGCGGCAATGTCTATACGTTTCATCCACTCTGGCGTGTAGGTGCTGTCTTTTAATATTTCGCCATTTTCGGTTTCAAAAAATTTGGATACGCTTGGGATGATAACAATTTCGAGTTTTACGCCCAAATAGTTTGCAAATTGCTCTACTAGCATTTGATTAAATTGCGGTTTATTTGGGTTGTATATCATTGTTTCTTCACGCAAACCGACAATAAGCTTTCCTGACTTTAGAATTTTATCTAAATCACGAACATTACTAGATTGTTGATTTGCAATAGAATAGGCATTTAATATTTCTAAATATTTATCATAATTAATCCCATAAGATTCAATAAATAGGTCATCTAATTTTCCATTACCTTTGATTGTTTCAAAAAAATTGTCAATTTCTTTTTTGAGTTCATTATTTCCTTTTTCAACCGCCCAGCCTATTTTTTTTAGTGGTGCAACAGGAAATGCTATTTGGTAGTCTGGATTATTTTTAACAAATTCAAGAGCAAGATACGATACACTGATAAATCCATCGGCAAGTTTATTTTGCATCATTTTTGATGATTCTTCTTCCGAGTCGGTTCTTATAAATGTAATGTTTCCAGTTAATGTTTTGCTGATAGATTGGATATTTATTTCATAAGTAGAGTTTTTCATGAAAGCAATTCGCTTACCTACCAATTGGCTGTACGATGTAATATTTGCATTTTTAGGAATAACAAGGAGGTCGCTCATATCCAATATTCCTGCATAATCAAAAAATTTCTTTCGCCAGTCGAGCATGTAAATACTTCCACAAATGAAATCTGATTTTTTTAGTGCATCAGGAGTATAGCTTATACTAGGGTCTGTTTGATAATTCTCTTGAATTTGTCCATCTCGCGAAAAATTATCGTTCCATGTCGATTCCTCAATGACTAAATCTACATGTAAAAAACGAGCAAATTCGACAGCAAGTTTGTAATTAATTGTATTTAATGAACTTTCTGTAAAAGAGGCATGTATTTTCCCGCTTTGTTTTATTTTTTGTAACCTTTGTGATTTTATTTTGGGTACAAGCAAGAAAAGAAG
>JAOZTL010000048.1 GCA_029942205.1 Bacteroidales bacterium
AATTGAATAGCAAAATTGCTGAGAATAAAGATTTTACCAAGACAATGCTTGCACATCATTTGAGTCAGCAAAAAGCGAAAAACGGATTGTTGGGGGTGTTTAGAGAAATGGGACGAAGACCTTAATGAATCCCTTGAAACAAGCCTTTGTTTAATGATTCCAATGCATTTATTTTATCATCGGTATGGATCAGAATAGAGATATTATTCTTGCTTCCGCCATACGAAACCATCCGAATAGGCAAATGACGGAGATTGGTGAAAATACGAGAAGCATAACCATGGTTACTCGCCAAAAAATCGCCAACAATGCAAATAATTGTTTGATTTTTATCAAATTCAACCTCCCCATACGTTTGCAATTCAGGCAACAAATCACTCAAATTTTCGGTTTGCTCAATCGTTACCGAAACCGCTACTTCCGAAGTGGTAATCATATCAATTGGTATTTTATACTTTTCAAAAATCTCAAAAATTTGCCGCAAAAAACCATAAGCATTTAACATTCTACTCGAACGTATTTTTATTGCCATAATATTATCTTTGGCTGCAATGGCTTTTATGTTCTTATTGCTTGTTTGTCGATGTATGATAGTGCCTTTAGCATCAGGCTGTTTGGTGTTTTTTAGGCGGATTGGTATTTTTTTTTCGATAACAGGAAATACACACGTTGGATGCAGAATTTTTGCACCAAAATAAGCCAATTCGGCAGCTTCATTGTACGATAATTCTCTGACAGGAAATGTGTTATCAACAAAGCGGGGGTCATTATTATGCACTCCATCAATGTCCGTCCATATTTGTACTTCTTCGGCATTCACAGCCGCAGCTAGCAAAGTCGCCGTGTAATCACCACCACCACGTTCAAAATTATCTATTTCGCCATTTTTATTTTTACAAATAAAACCCTGAGTAATAAAGGTATTACAGTTATTCAACTGAAGTAAAACTTTACTTATGTTTTCAAGAATAAATGCATGATCGGGTTCGTCATTTTCATCTTTTCGCATAAACGAAAGAGCCGAAATTAAACTTGAATGCTGTTGAATAGAAAGTAAATAATGATAAAAAATTTCGGTACTCAGTTTTTCACCAATAGCCAATATTCTTTTTTTATTGATAATAATTTCATTAGCAGGCTTAACACTTTGTGTAATCGAATGGATTTTTTTTTCCAAATCGAGCCGTATTTGCGTATCATTTATTAATTGTTGTGAAAATTCAATATGCTTATTTTCAATTGTTAATAACCAATGAAGCGCTTCTCTATTTTTGTGAGATTCAAGTAGTTGTGTGTATTTGTTTAAGGAATCGGTAGTCCCCTGCACTGCCGATAATACAACGATTTGTTTATCATTTTTGGCAATAATTTTTGCCACTTGTATCATCATTTCTGGCGTACCTACGGAGCTGCCTCCAAATTTGATTACTTTCATTTATGAACAATAGATTTTGGGTTGAATTTGAGTACAAAGACTTTATGCTAACCACGATTCGCTCCGAATATTGATAGAAACCGCTTGCTGATAAGCTTCTACCGTTTTTGCTTTTTTGATTCTCTTGTATACTTTATGGCTATTACTGAATGAAAACGAGAAATATTCCCATAATCCACGCATTTTGTTTAAAATTTGCGTGTTGCCATAATATGCCTGTGAATAATGTTCCCAAAGTGAATCGTGAAATTCGGTAAAAATAGACATTTTATTTCGATCCGTTAATAAACTATTACTTTTGATTTGTTCTGCCAAAAACGGATTAGCTATCAACCCTCTGCCCAACATCCAGGATTGTGTTGATGGCAATTGTGCTTGTTTATCCTGAAAATCGGAGAGCGTTTTTATGTCGCCATTGTAAGTTAAATTATGCTTACTGATCGGAATTGATTGTTTGAATATTTCAACATTTGCATTCCCTTTGTAAAGCAGCTTTGCGATGCGTGGATGAATAATAAGATCGCTTATTGCAAAATTATTAAGCAAAGGAAGAAGATTTAAAATTTCATTTTCGGCAAGAAGTCCACTTCGTATTTTGATGGATAATTTTGGTTGTAATTCATCAAATACTTCTGTCAATAAATCACTGATAAATTGAGGCTTATCGAGCATTCCTGCACCTAAATTTCGTTTTGTAACCATCGGATACGGGCAGCCTAAATTCCAATTAATGGTAGAATATCCTAAATTATGAAGTGTTTCTGCCAAAAATAAAAAATCGGAATGATTATTGGTCATAATCTGAGGAATAATTGGCAATTCATTGTTATTTTCAGGCAAAACGTCTTTATATTGTGAAGATTTTATTTCTTGCCCTTTTGTCAATCGTAAATAAGGAGTATAAAAACAATCGACACCATCGAAAAAATGAGCAAAAGCCGAACGAAAAAAATAATCAGTAATACCTTGTATGGGGGCAAAGTGAATTTTTATGGGAATAGTTTGTCTGTACATTCGTGTTTTTATTATAATGAGGCACAAAAATAATTCTTTCATATTTAGCAAGCAAATTCTTACCTTAAAATAAATATTAAAATACTGATAATTATAGACTTACATATATTGCTGAAAAAAAAGATAATAAAATGTTTTTTTAGTTTTAAATTTAAGTTTTATATTTGTCTTTCATAAAATTCAGACTTCGTCTGTTTTATTATTCTTAGACTACCTATATTTTTAGGTTTTGACGAATTATAATCAATAAACGGTATAGACTCATGATTAACTTACT
This sequence comes from Bacteroidales bacterium, assembly GCA_029942205.1. Taxonomy (GTDB): domain Bacteria; phylum Bacteroidota; class Bacteroidia; order Bacteroidales; family JAOZTL01; genus JAOZTL01. The sequence goes on from JAOZTL010000048.1 coordinate 2,727, forward strand.
GCTTGTTAATTCATTAAAGTCTATTTGTAAATAAATTATCAAAACAGACGATGTCTGAAATTGAAATAAAAAAAATACAAATTATATGTTTTCACAAAAGAGCAAAACAAACACCATGGTAAAAAATACCCAAGAAGCTGAAAGTAATGCGATAAACATTATTGGCGTAGGAACAGAAATTACAGGCGAAATTTTATCGAACGGCGATGTTCGTATTGACGGCAAATTAAAAGGAAATATCCAAACAAAGGGTAAGCTTATAATTGGTCCAACAGGTGTAATAATCGGCGACATTAAATGTAAAAATGCGGATGTGTCAGGAAAAATAGACGGAAAAGTAAGTGTTTCGGAGCTTTTATCTTTAAAATCGACTTCAAAAATACATGGCGACATTATTACCAATAAATTATCGATAGAGCCAGATTCTATATTTACAGGAACATGTAATATGGACACCAGCGCCATCACAGGATCGCGAATCGATGCCAAAACAAAACAATAAGGAAAAACCAAAATCTATACGAGCGAATATCGCCAAATACTCAGGGCTATCTTTTCAGATGGCTGCAATTGTATTTGGTGGCGTATTTGGGGGATTAAAACTTGACCAATGGCTTGAGTTCCAATTCCCCTTATTTACATTGGTATTCACGTTAATTTCTATTGTTTTAGCAATTTATTTTGCAATTAAAGACTTTTTTTAATCAAAAAAATGAACAAGACCACAAAGAATTTCTTTCTAAAAATATTTTACCTAACTTTATCCATCGCTTTTGGAGGAGCTATTTTATTTTTCACTGTTTTAAAACCTTATTTTCAACCAATATACCCGATAGCACTTGTTTTTATTGCAAGTATCACTGCTTGGGTGTATTCGATATTGATGAAAGCAAGCACTAAAAATGCACGAGCATTTTCTACCAGTTTCATGCTTTCCATCTTGATTCGCTTATTTGGATACAGCATATTTTTAGTTTTTTACTTGTTTTTTAATCGAGGAACTGAAATTGTGTTGCCCTTTGTACTTGTCTTTTTGAGCCTATATTTTATTTACACCGTTTTCGAAATTCGATTTATACTTCGAGACTTAAATAAAAAAATGAAAGTAAATTAGAATTTTAGATTATTTTATCTATTTTTGCTTCCGAAAATTTGGAAACACGTATTTTCAAAAAACAGTATTCATGAAGATTATGCAACAGACAAACAAAAGATTGCTAACTAGCATATTAGCTGCTTTATTCGTTATTTTTTTGGGTAACTTTACTTATGCACAAGAAGCGACCGAACATGCTGAACAAGCCCATGAAAAAGAGCCATTTAATCCTGGTACTTATATTATCGAGCACATTGGAGATTCCTACGAATGGCATATTTTTACTTATCACGATCATCATGTGAGCTTACCTTTACCTGTTATTTTATATAGCGAACACACTGGATTCCATTTTTTTATGTCTTCCAAATTTGAACATGGACACAAAAAATACAACAGATTTCATATCGATCATCGTGCAGGTGCTACCAAAGGAAAAATATTGGAAACCCTTAGCGACGGTACTACTCTCGAACGCCCATGGGATGTTTCTATCACCAAAAATACACTTTCGCTACTGTTAAGCCTCATTTTTCTATTATGGCTTTTCATTTCGATAGCAAACGCCTACAAACGCAACAAAGATAAAGCACCAAAAGGCATGCAATCGCTGCTAGAGCCATTAATCTTGTTTATTCGCGACGACATCGCCAAAGCATCCATCGCACATCATGCCGAAAAATACATCCCTTACTTATTAAGCATATTTTTCTTTATATTCTTTAATAATTTATTTGGATTGATTCCTATAATTCCTGGCGGAGCAAACCTTACAGGAAATATTGCTGTAACCATGGTTTTGGCTATATTTACATTTATCATTACCTCTGTAAATGCAAATAAAAGCTACTGGAAACACTTAATTGATGCACCTGGCGTACCATGGTGGTTGAAATTTCCATTACCACTGATGCCACTTGTCGAAATTATGGGAATATTCATCAAACCATTCGTATTGATGATTCGTTTGTTCGCCAACATTACAGCAGGGCACATTATTGCACTTGGCTTCTTTAGTTTGATTTTCATTTTTGGAAACTTAAATATGTATGCTGGCTATGGAATCTCGATTCTGTCTATCGCATTTACCGTATTTATGACCGTTCTTGAATTTTTGGTAGCCTTTATTCAAGCTTATGTTTTCGCATTGCTTTCTGCTCTTTATTTTGGAATGGCAACTGAAGAATCACATTAAACAAAATTAAGTTGCTAATTATTTCTTGATAAATCATTGATTAAGAAAGCATTTTCACTCGTGCGTAAGCAACATCAAAAAGGTCGAAGACCTTAACGGATTTATTAACTAAAATCATCATACAATGTCAATTTTATTAACAATTTTATTAGATGCAGCCCTAGCAAAAATGGGAGCAGGTATTGGTGCAGGAATCGCAGCAATTGGAGCAGGTATAGGTATTGGACGCATCGGTGGTAGCGCAGTAGAATCTATTGCACGTCAACCAGAAGCCGTAGGCGATATTCGTTCAAACATGATTGTAGCTGCTGCACTTATTGAAGGTGTTGCTTTCTTTGCAATCGTTGTAAGTTTCCTTATTATTTTTGTAGAGTAATAAAGAAATAGAAAAACAAAAAACTCAAAAACAAGCGGTTGGCTTGTTCTTTGGGTTTTTTAAGCACAGTAAATAAAAAATTACGAAACCACATAAAAAACACTTATCATGGGATTAGTTACTCCTGATTTTGGATTACTTTTTTGGATGATACTTTCATTTTCGATTGTATTATTTTTGTTGAAAAAATTTGCTTGGAAGCCTATTTTATCGGCATTAAAAGAGCGAGAAGATTTTATCGAGCAAGCATTGCAATCGGCAGAAAAAGCCAAAGAGGAAATGAGTAAATTGCAAGCCAGTAACGAGAAAATTATTAAAGAAGCACGAAACGAACGAGATCGATTATTGGTAGAAGCACGTGAAGTAAAAGCTACCATTATCAATGATGCCAAAGAACAAGCTACGGTAGAGGGGAATAAAATGATTGAAGCTGCCAAACGTGCAATCGAAAACGAAAAAGCGTCAGCTTTGAACGAAATAAAAAACAGTATAGCTAATTTATCTATCGAGATTGCTGAAAAGATATTGAAAGAAAATCTTAGCTCTTCGGTTAATCAACAAAAAGTAATGGATACTTATTTGAATGAAGTAAAACTAAACTAGGTCTTCGACCTAGTTAATGTTGCTTACTTATGTGTGTTCTAAAATGCTGAATTGTAGAAATTTATATAATCATGTGAGCTTATAAATAGGTATAGATTTAAAGAACGAAGACCTTAAATTTTGATAAAAAATGACGAATAGTAAAGTCTCTGTACGATACGCCAAAGCTCTCTTTGAGAGTGCAAAAGAAAAGCAAATACTGGATTTAATCAAAGTTGATGTTGATTTATTGACAGAAACAGTTGTTGCATCCGATCAGCTACAAATATTGCTTGAAAATCCTACGGTTTCTAGTGGATTGAAACTCGAAACCTTAGTCAAAATTTTTGAAACAAAAGTTGCTCCTTTAACTGTTCAGTTTTTTCAGCTCATTGCCAAAAACAAGCGAGAAGCAGACCTTCTTGGCATTTTACGTCATTTTCAAAAATTATACAAAGAAGAAAATAATATTTTGGATGCTCTAATGATTACTACCACAAAGCTTGACGATAAGCAAAAGGAAGAAATGATGGCGCTTTTGAAAAAAACATACCAAGCTGATATTCATTTGACGGAAAAAATAGACACCGAAATTATAGGTGGTTTTATTTTGCGTATCGACGATAAACAAGTGGATGCAAGCATTGTTCGTAAATTGCAGAAAATTAAAAACGAACTATTACAAACGGCTCTTAATTAAGTACTTCTGCCTAATGTTTGATGTTGCTTACGCATTTGTATGAAATCATTATAATCAATGACTTATTGGAAGACAAATATATAATTATTAATCTTGTTGAATCGTCAGAATTTACAGAATTCTGTAAGCAGCAATTGAAAGCATTATTCCTTAAAATTGATTAAGGAGAAAAATTAGAATTAAATAATACAAATTACTAAATATAACTCAATATGGCTGGAATAAAACCTGCAGAAGTATCCGAAATTCTGAAACAACAGCTACAAGGAATAAGTACCGAAGCCCAACTCGAAGAAGTGGGAACTGTATTAGAAGTAGGCGATGGTATTGCTCGTATTTATGGCTTATCGAATGTTCAGGCAAATGAAATGATCGAATTTAATAGCGGATTGAAAGGAATCGTGTTAAATTTGGAAGAAGATAATGTTGGTGCTGTATTACTTGGATCGGCAGAGGGAATCAAAGAAGGAGAAACCGTTAAACGTACCAAGCATATTGCATCGATTGATGTGGGTGAAGGACTATTGGGGCGTGTAATCAATACCATCGGCGAACCTATTGATGGAAAAGGAATTATTACTGGTGAAAGATACGAAATGCCATTGGAGCGTAAAGCACCTGGTGTAATTTATCGTCAGCCTGTAAATGAGCCACTTCAAACGGGAATCAAAGCGATTGATGCCATGACTCCTATCGGGCGTGGACAACGTGAATTGATTATCGGTGATCGCCAAACAGGAAAAACAGCCATTGCTATCGATACGATTATTAATCAAAAAGAATTTTACGATAAAGGCGAGCCTGTATACTGTATTTATGTCGCTTCGGGACAAAAAGGATCTACCATAGCCAATATTTCTAAAACATTAGAAAAATATGGCGCATTAGACTACACCGTGATCGTGGCTGCAACGGCTTCTGAGCCTGCTGCTTTGCAGTATTATGCTCCATTTGCAGGTGCAGCTATTGGCGAGTATTTTAGAGATACTGGTCGTCCAGCATTGGTTATTTATGATGATTTATCGAAACAAGCGGTGTCGTATCGTGAAGTTTCCTTGCTTCTGAAACGTCCACCAGGACGTGAAGCATATCCTGGAGATGTATTTTATTTGCACTCCAGACTACTTGAAAGAGCTGCCAAAGTAATCGGTAACGATGAGGTAGCTAAGCAAATGAATGACGTACCAGAATCTATCAAACACCTAGTAAAAGGTGGAGGATCACTTACAGCATTGCCTATTATTGAAACACAAGACGGAGACGTTTCGGCTTATATTCCAACAAATGTAATCTCGATTACCGATGGACAGATTTTCTTAGAAAGTAATTTGTTTAATTCAGGGGTGCGTCCTGCTATCAACGTAGGTATTTCGGTATCACGTGTGGGTGGTAATGCACAAATCAAATCGATGAAAAAAGTGGCTGGAACACTTAAAATTGATTTAGCACAGTATCGTGAATTAGAAGCTTTTTCAAAATTTGGCTCGGACTTAGATGCCGTAACAAAAGCAATTCTAGGTAAAGGTGCTCGTAATGTTGAAATATTAAAACAAGCACAATACACACCTTATCGTGTTGAGCAGCAAGTTGCGATTTTGTATTTAGGTACTTTTGATTTGATGAAACAAGTTCCTGTGGCGCAAGTCAAGAAATTTGAAACAGAATTTTTAGAGTTCCTCGAAGCAAACAACAAAGAGGTAATGAATGAATTAGGAAAAGGAAAATTAACGGATGATGTAAAAGCAACATTAGAACATGTAGCTAAAGATTTAAGTGCATCATACAAAGCAGAATAATTATGAATAAAGAAGCATTTGATCAAGCAGTTGCAAGTTCTAAGACACTTAGCGAACGACCATCTAACGATGTATTATTGAAATTATACGCTTTGTACAAGCAAGCAACTGATGGCGACGTAAGTGGCGATCGTCCTAGTGGATTCGATTTCAAAGGAGCTGCAAAATACGATGCTTGGACTGAAATCAAAGGAAAAAGCAACGATGATGCTGCACAAGAATATATTGATTTAGTGAAATCTTTGCAAGCAAACTAAACTGCGGAATACAGTAAATAGCGATCGTCGTGGCGATCAAGGTAATTATTCTGTGAAAATACAGGAACAAATTTATGGCTAATTTAAAAGAAATACGTATTCGGATTTCGTCGGTAAGTTCTACTCGGCAAATAACCAGTGCCATGAAAATGGTAGCTGCTTCTAAGCTAAAAAAAGCCCAAGATGCGATTACGCAAATAAGGCCTTATGCCGATAAATTGCACGAAATATTGCAAAATTTAGGTGGAAACCTCGAAAATAATGACAATGTTTATGCAGATGAACGAGATAACAAGAAAGTGTTATTCGTATTGATTGCATCAAACAAAGGATTATGCGGGGCTTTCAATGCAAATGTAGTGAAAAGAGCAATGAGTAGCATTGAAACAAACGACAAAACGCAGTTGGATAGTGGCAATTTAGATTTTATTTCGATTGGAAAAAAGACGAAAGATATTTTGAAAAGCAAGAATATTATGGTCAAAAAAACATACGAAAGTATTTTTGATCAATTGAGCTTTGAGAAGGTTTCGGAAGTAACCAATACAATTATGCAAGATTTTGTCGATCATAAGTATGATAAAGTTGTTTTGGTTTACAATAGCTTTAAGAATGCAGGCGTACAAATATTGACCGAAGAGCAGTTTTTGCCTATCAAGATAGAAGAACCAGCAAATAATATGCAAACCGATTATATTTTTGAGCCCAACGAAGCCGAAATTGTAGAACAATTAATTCCGATGTCATTAAAAACGCAATTATTTAAGGCTGTTTTGGATTCGTATGCTGCCGAACATGGTGCACGGATGACCGCAATGCATATTGCTACCGATAATGCAGGAGAGCTGATAAAAGAATTGAAATTGACATACAATAAAGCACGTCAAGAAAATATTACAAATGAAATTCTAGAAATTGTGGGTGGTGCACAGGCATTGGAACAATAAAGTCTTTGACTTTTTTGATGTTATCTACTTTCTTATACCAATTCAACACCAAAACATCCGATAAATCCGTTATCTTTTTCCGTTTTACTTCACTTAAAATTTTAACCGTATACGGCTATGCTGAAAATTTGAAGATTGTAAAACAAAAAAATATTTTGAATTTATTTCGGGTATTTTGATATTAAATTGGTATTAATTCAAGAACTCGTTTATTATAAAAAAAAGCCTGTCTTTTCTTAATGAAAGACAGGCTTTTTAGGTCTTTAATCTTTTTGATGTTTAGTCGATAAACTCGATCCAGCCGTGCGTGTCGGGCTCATCGCCGTATTGGATGGCAACCAGTTTTTCGTATAATTTGGTAGACATCGTTCCAGGCTCGTCGCCATAGAAATATTCTTCACCCTCGGGGTCTACAATTTTACGAATAGGACTGATAACGGCAGCTGTACCACAAGCTCCTACCTCCTCAAAAGTACTGAGTTCGGTATATTCGACAGCACGACGTTCTGTTTTCATTCCCAAGTCGGCAGCAATGGTGAGCAAGCTATTGTTGGTAATGGATGGTAGAATACTGTCCGATTCTGGAGTGATGTAGGTATTGTTTTTGATACCAAAGAAGTTGGCAGGACCACATTCGTCGATGTATTTTTTCTCTTTCGAGTCGAGGTATAATACGTTGGTATAGCCTTCTTCGTGTGCTTTTTTTATGGAAGTTAGGCTAGCGGCGTAGTTTCCGCCTACTTTGTATTTGCCAGTGCCTTGTGGTGCTGCACGGTCAAATTCACGTGTGAGAAGCATGTCTACTGGCTTAAAGCCTTCTTTGAAGTAAGGACCTACGGGCGTAACGAAAACGACAAATAAATACTCTTCGGCAGGTTTTACGCCTATTTGTGGTCCCGACCCGAATAGGAACGGACGAATGTATAAGGCAGCACCAGAGCCATGAGGCGGTACAAAACGCTCGTTGAGCTTAACCGCTTTGGTGATTGCTTCCTTGAATTTGTCGCTAGGCAATTCTGCCATCAAGATGCCTTGCGATGAGCTTTGCATACGTTTGGCATTTTCTTCCCAGCGGAATAGGCGTGTGCGACCGTCTTTGCCTTTGTAGGCTTTTAGTCCTTCAAAGGATTCTTGTCCGTAATGCAAGGCAGTTGCCGACATGTGGATGTTGATATATTCCGAGGAGGATACTTCTAATTCGCCCCACTTACCATCACGGTAATAGCAGCGAATATTGTAATCGGTTTTCATGTAACCGAAAGGCAAATTGCCCCAATTTATTGTTTCCATAAGATGTTATTTTTTTATAAGCACTTGGTGTTTGTTAATTTTGCTAACATAAAAAGGTCGAAGACCTTATTTATTTTCAAAAGTATAAAATTTATGCCAATTTATGAAATTAAGGTCTTTCTCTTTTTTGATATGGCTTATTCATTTGCATAAAATTATTATAATCAATAATTTAT
>JAOZTL010000049.1 GCA_029942205.1 Bacteroidales bacterium
AATTGATGGTAGGCATATAGCTTATAAAGAAATTATTGTTACTAAGTAAACACCCAAAAATATTTTTTTTAAGGAAGTTAAAGGATATAAGAACGAGTATAACTGTTATCGGTTATTTAATTTGCGCTCATAAATGCTAGATCTTTAACCCTGTTCGGTTGATTCATTTTCTGAGTCATCAGTCGCTGCGTCTTCATCTACAGATTCTTCTTTTTCGATAATTATTTCTTCGTTGTATCGGCGGTTGCGTAGCATGATGCGAATCGCTTTCACGACGGTACTGCTATCTACGGCAGTTGCTCCACTTACTCCTAATACCGATACGCCTGTGATTATTTCGAGGTGATTGCCCGAGAGATTGTGCAATTTCACAATCGGGACTGCGCCCACCGTTTGTTCTTCTTCTCCTAATATTTTATATTCTAAGTTTTTGTTTTCGCTACTAACGGCAGCGATGTCGTCATAAAAATATTCGCTAGAATTGATGCCGCTTACTGCGCCTGTCATGGTATTGAACGAACAAAAGAATATACTGATATAATTCTCTGTCAGTGCCACCACTTGTACTTTCCATGTGGTGTAGCGAAAAGCTCCATCACCTCCTTGGCGACGACTCATGCTGCCTGAGTCGAGCCCTGATGCTTCCCAAAAAACAGGGTAGGGGATAATCAGAAAATTCTCGGGGCTTAGTTTGCTTTCATCAATTCGTAATTCATCGATGGCTAGGGGCTTTACGATGGTGTGCAACTCTTCTATCAGCCATTCGTCCATCAGTGCATCTGACGGACGACTTGCAAATAGTTTTTTATCATAAAAATAAGGCTTGAGCCACACGTACAGTAATACTAAACCCAATAGAATAAATATCAGACCAAGGACTTCTGTTTTGTTAAAAAAAATAATAACGAAAATTCCAAATAACGCACTCGCCGAGCTAATATAAATAATATTAGATAGCGACGGGTATTTTGCTCCCTGTACGGTAAACCATAATTGCTTTAAGGCGGGTCTGTTTGCGTCTGCCATTTTTTTATGTTATGCGTTTTTCATATTATCTATTTGTTCTTCCAGTGCTTTTATTTTTGCTTCGGCATCCACACGCTTTTGGGTTTCCATCTCGATAACCTTAGGCGGAGCATTTTGAATGAAACGTTCGTTACTCATTTTTTTCTGCACCGATTTCAAGAACCCTTTCGCATAGCTGAGTTCTTTTTGTAACTTTGCAATCTCCTCTTCCGTATCTACCAAGTTGCCTAGCGGAATGTAATATTCTACTCCCTTGATAATAAAACTCATTGCACCATTTATTTTTCCATCTACTATTTTTATTTCCTCCAATGCTCCCATTTTCATCAGCACTCGATCGTAATACGCATTATGCTCTGCTTTGTCTGGTCGTATCAATAAGCTAATTTTTTCTTTGAAAGAAATATTTTTGTCTTTCCGCACTTTTCGGATAGCTGTAATGGCTTCTTGTGCTATTTCAAATTGATTTGCAAGTGCGTTGTTTTGTTCTTTTGGTGTCGGCATTTTGGAAATAATAATGCTTTCGCCATCTTTTCGATCGGCTATTAATTGCCAAATTTCTTCGGTAATAAAAGGCATAAACGGATGCAATACACGCAGTACATTATCTAAGTACGTAATTGTGGATTGATATGTTGCATGATCGATCGGTTTTTGATATTCTGGTTTGATTATTTCGAGAAACCACGACGACCAATCGTCCCAAAAGAAACGGTAGATAGTCATTAATGCATCCGAAATTCGGTAGTCATCAAATTGTTGATTGATGGTAAGCAGCATGGCATTAAATTTTACATCAAACCATTCGATAGCTAAACGAGAGGCTTCGGGCTGTGCTATTTCCTTGTCTATTTCCCATTGATTGATTAATCGGAAAGCGTTCCATATTTTGTTAGAGAAATTTCGTCCTTGCTCGGGCAATTTATTATCGTACAATAAATCGCCACCAGCAGGCGAACAAAACAACATGCCTACACGCACGCCATCGGCACCGTATATTTTCATCAAGTCGATAGGATCGGGTGAATTACCGAGTGATTTCGACATTTTACGACCTTGCTTGTCCCGTACGATTCCTGTCAAATAAACATTCTTAAACGGCTTTGCATTTTGGTATTCTTGCCCAGCAATAATCATGCGTGCTACCCAAAAGAATAAAATTTCGGGAGCAGTAACCAAATCGTTCGTTGGGTAGTAGTAATTTATTTCGGGATTGTTCGGTTGACGAATACCATCAAATACGGATATGGGCCATAGCCACGACGAGAACCACGTGTCGAGTACATCTTCGTCTTGGCGCAAATCACTGGCTTGCAATTGCATGTTGCCTGTCTTTTGGCGTGCTAGCTCTACCGCTTTTTCGGGGGTATCTGCCACTACAAAGTCGTTGCTGTTGGGTAAATAATAAGCAGGAATGCGCTGTCCCCACCACAATTGACGAGACACGCACCAGTCTCTAACGTTTTCCATCCAGTGGCGATAGGTATTTTTAAATTTTGGTGGATAAAGTTGTACGTCATCGCTCATCACCACATCGAGTGCAGGCTTTGCTAGATCTTCCATTTTCAGAAACCATTGTAAAGATAATTTTGGTTCGATAATGGCATTTGTTCTTTCTGAGCGTCCTACTTTGTTTTGATATTCTTCTTCTTTGATTAAGAAACCTTTTTCGTTCAGCTCTTTGGTGATAAGTGTGCGCACTTCAAATCGGTCTTGCCCTACGTACAGTTGTGCCGCATCGTTGAGCGTGCCATTGTCGTGAAAAATATCAATACTTTCCAGCTGATGCTTCATACCCAATTCGTAGTCATGAATATCATGTGCAGGCGTTATCTTGAGGCATCCTGTACCAAATTCACGATCCACATATTCGTCTTCGATAATTGGTACCGACCGATTGATGAGCGGTACAATCACTCGTTTGCCTTTTAGGTGTGCATAGCGTTCGTCGTCGGGATGAATGCACACGGCAGTATCGCCAAGAATGGTTTCGGGGCGTGTGGTGGCAATCGTAACCCATTGGTCGTCGGCGTTTTCTACGGCATAGCGCAAGTAGTATAGCTTCGAGTTCTCTTCGGTATGGATTACTTCTTCGTCCGAAAGGGCTGTTTGTGCAGCAGGATCCCAATTAATCATCCGAACACCTCGGTATATTAGCCCTTTATTATACAAGTCAATAAATACTTGTATAACGGATTCAGACATGTCATCGTCCATTGTGAATTTTGTGCGTTCCCAGTCGCAGGATGCGCCTAATTTTTTTAATTGATCGAGAATAATGCCGCCATGTTTTTCTTTCCATTCCCAAGCATGCTCCATGAATTGGTTGCGAGTGAGGCTGTCTTTGTCAATGCCTTCGCTTTGTAGTTTGGCTACCACTTTGGCTTCGGTGGCAATGGATGCGTGATCGGTGCCAGGCACCCAACAGGCATTTTTGCCTTGCATGCGAGCACGTCTTACGAGTATGTCTTGAATAGAATTATTGAGCATGTGCCCCATGTGCAATACGCCTGTTACGTTTGGTGGTGGAATCACGATCGTATAAGCTTCACGATCGTCGGGAACAGAACGAAATAAATCGTGCTTCATCCAGTAATCATACCATTTCGTTTCGGTTTGTTTTGGGTCGTATTGTGCTTGTAAATCCATTATCTTTTCTGATTTGTAAGTGCTGAAATTTAATTATTCTAGTGTGTTGTTGGTACAAATTGTTTTTTTTGATGCCTGATTCGCAACTATTATTAAAAAACAAAATTAAAAAAAAAAATGGCAATTCTATTTATGTAATTGATTATTTCAGCCTTTATGCATAAAATTAAGTTCTTCTATCTTTAGTATGTTGATCTCTTTACAGAATTCAAGATACCATAAATTGATGATAGTATTGTAGTTTGGTGTTTTTTTTTGGAGGTAAGCTTTGTTATTTTGCAAATCAACAAGCATCTGGTCGGTAAGTTCTTTGTATCCTTGCCAGTCGGCTTTGTGTAGTCGTTTTTGTTGGATGCTATTGGGCAAAAAGGACTTTAGGTGCTTCTTTATTTTTTGTTGATATAAATCAAAAACAGAAGGTTGTGTTTCTGTCGTAAAATTAACTCCCAATGGCTTGAAATAATGATTTTTCAGAATATCATCGTACAGCAGTTTGCCGTTTTTGTACTTGCTGGGCACGGTTTGGAAGAACGACAAAAGAGCCATGTCCCAAAACGGAAAGCGATGTTCGTAACCAAAATAATCGAAAACACTCGATGAATTAAATATAAATTTGCTAATCTTTTCTTTGAGATCATAATCCTCAAAAATGGAATACGGGAAATTAGCGCTTTTTAGAGTACCGTAATTTTGTATGTTCTTATTTATTTGGTTTTGAAAGCATTGTTTTTCTTGCTTGTTTAGCCCAATAGATGCAAATTTTGTATCTAAAATGCGTGGTGCAATTTCTGTTTGTTTCAATTTGTCTGAAAAAACTTTCACAAACTGGCTACCGCCTAAAAAATCGCCCGAATGCCCTGGGATAAACACCGAATTGGCTGCAATCAATTTATTATCTTTTAGATATTTTACTGCAAAATATTCTTGTAAATAAGGCATAGACGAAAATTTACCTGCAAAATGAGCATAAGCACGAAACTCTTCGGTAGACAAAAAATTAGCTGTGCGGGCTTCGGTATATTCAACGAAAACCCATGGATAACCTAATGCCTTGGCTACTGCTTGGGAGTTCTGGAGTTCGGGGCTATTTTTGCGACCATAAGTAAAACAAAGCACTTGAGAGTAATTCCATTTTTTGAACATGCAGGCAATCCATCTGGAATCGTAGCCACCGCTTAGAGGAATAGCTACGGGGCGATTGCCCAACGAAAGAATCAGCCGTTCAAATGCTTGCTCAAAAACCGTTATTGCTTGTTCTTTTAGTTGATTATAGCTGGTGTTATTGATTGAGTTTGTTGCATAAGAGAACGAAAAAGCACGATGCAGAATTTTGTTTTTCTCGAAAATAATGTATTCGCTTGCTTGTAATTGAAAAACGCCTTCGAGCAGAGTGTTTGCGCCTAAAGTGTGTCCGTTGGCAAGAAATTCGGTTTCGGCATGTAATCGGTGATTACTGAAATGGAGCATGTCATCAGCAATTAGCAAATCGTCGTCTAAAGAATAAAAAATAGGAAATAAACGAGCGGGATCACTTGCAACGAACGTGAAATCGATAGCTTGAACAATAACAGTAAATGAGCCATTGATTGTTTGTAGCTTATCTAAAAAAGTTTCTTTTGTGTTTATTCCTACAAAAAAAACAGCGGCATTCGCTTTGTCGTAAAATGTGTTTGTGTGATCAAAAAAATATCCTTTTACAAAAACATTCTCAGCGGTATACCATGCAAAGCCCCTGTTGTTCGTAAAGCTAATGGTCATAACTATTTCTTGCTAGGTGTAAAAAATAAAAAATCATGCATACGCCAAATAAAAAACCCGTTAATGCATACATCGAGATTGCAAAAGTAGCACTAAATAGCAACTTGTAACTCAAATAAATAGATAGAAAACGTGCGACTAAAAGAATAAAGTCAAAAAAACTCGCTTGTTTCTGTTTGTTCAGGATGGTTACTATCCACGAAATGGGCTGATTGAGAAAACCGATAATCACCCAAGGCAGCATGATGGCGGCATACAAGCCTGCTTGCTCCCAGCCATCGCCAAAAAAGAACGCAAAGAAAAACGTGGAGACAAATAGCAGCAACCCAGGCAATATAATGACTTTTATTAGATTGACGTATGTTTTTTTAACAAAAAGAAAGAGATCTTCTTTTTTATTAAACTTATCGCTTGCTGTTTTGTAAAAAACATCACCTACCGATTGTGCTACTAGACCTGTGGGAACAGTGATTATACGGCTAGCCATGCCATACAAGGCTACTGCTTCGTAACCAAAATAACTGCCTACCAATAAAAACGGAATTTGATTGGAAATGGCGTTTAAGGCATTCATCAGGGTTTCGTAGAGCGGGATGTTTTTGTACTTTCGGAGTAAACTTCTTGTTCGTTGAATCGAAAAATATTGCAAATTGGATGCGATAGATTTCAAACTAAGCAAAAATAGCAATAGTGCTGAAACTGCTTGCCCCAACAGCGAACCAAGAATTAGTCCATTGTTGGTGATTGATGTAAAACTAAATGAACTCTGTGAGCCAACGGTAATGGTTGCTTTTGTTACTTTGGAATACGAGGTTTTTGCATACTGCTCGGTGCGATTGTTCCAGTACGAAACAATTTCAAAAAAACTGAGCAAAAAAGAGCTTAACGGAACAAAATATAACCAGTGCGATAAATTACTTTCGCCATAAAATACTTGAATAGGCTCATAGAATAGATAAATAAGAATAAAAAAGAATAAATTTAATGCAAAATTGACAAACATCGCAATAATCAATAAATTGATGGCATGCCTGTCTTTTGCTGGTAATACGATGGCTAAACCAAGTTTTAAGGATGAAAAAATTTGAAAAATAACCGATAAACTAGCAAACGTAAAAATAATACCGAAAACCTCTTTGGAATAAAGTCTGGATAGAATTGGCGAAAATGCCAGTAGAATAGCTTGCCCGAGTACTGAACCTGTAAAGAGAGTAAGTGCATTTTTGACAAATTTAGTTCGTAGCATGTTTTCTTTTCGATAAGTCATTGATTGTGATGGTTCTGTACACGTGCGTAAGCAATATCTAACAGGTGGAATACCTTATTTCTTTGAAATTAAATATCTGTAAGCCATCAGCAAATTGCACTAAAAGCTGACCATACGAATTTACACCCTGAATAGAACCTTGTTTCACTTCGTCCTTTACTTGGTAGTTGGCAGGTATTTGGTATCGGTACATGTTAGAGGTGTATGCTTGCTGTATTTTGTCCGTATAGTCATTCATCAGTTGCAAGTAGCGAGTTTCGAGGCAAGCAATGAGGGTGTTTAGTTCCGTTTTCAAATCATACTCTTTATTGGTTATTTGGCGCAGCGAAACAGGGTTTGGTGTATTACTCATAAAATTTATTTGGTTGATATTCATACCGATCCCCACGATGCTTTGTTGCATGGTAGCTCCACGCAAGCTGTTTTCGATGAGGATACCAGCTAGTTTTTTATCACCAATATAAATATCATTTGGCCATTTTATTTTTGCAGTAATTTGGTGTGTCGTCAGAAAATCAATAATAGCAAGTGATACTGCTTGGGATAATAAAAATTGCTTATCCGCTGGCAGAAAATGAGGCTTTAGTATCACCGAAAAGCTCAAGTTTTTGTATGCTTCGCTTTCCCAGCTATTGCCACCTTGTCCTTTGCCTGCCGTTTGGCAATGGCAAGCAATTACGAGTTTGTTGGTGCTTGGTTCTTTTTTGACCAATTCCCATGCATACACGTTGGTCGAGTTGGTGTGTTGAATCCATTGAGTAGAAAAAGCGATATTTTGCATAAAATCATTAATGAAAAGATAATTGTACGTATTTTTATGATGTAAGAATATTAATACCAATTCAACACCAAAACACCCGATAAATCCGTTATCTTTTTCCGTTTTACTGCACTTAAAATTTTAACCGTAGCTACGGCTATGCTGAAAATTTGAAGATTGTAAAACAAAAAAATATTTTGAATTCATTTCGGGTATTTTGATATTAAATTGGTATAATTCGTTCGAAAACCTTAGAAATGCAATACATTATCCTTGCTATTTGTATCAGGAATCAGCTTATTACCCAGCACTATTTTGTATGGTTTTTTATCTTTTTTCAGGATAATAACAAAGCTATCGTTCCCTTTTTCCCACACCGTAACGGGAAAAGATTGTGTTTCGCTTGTTTTATCACGATAGTAGTAAGTCAGTTCTATTTGTACAGGCATATTTCCTTTTTTGAGGATGGTAATGGTCTTGCTGTCTTTGTCTGATAAAGGTTTTATTGCCAAATCTGGATAGCCGTATTCAAAAAACCATGGATTCCAGAACCACGACAAATCTTGCTTGGCAACGTCCTCTATCGTAAAAAAGAAATCGTAAGGCATTGGGTGCTTACCCGTCCAGCGACGAATGTATTCCTGTAACGCTTTCCGAAACAAGTCTTTGCCCAGCGCATTTTCCAATTGTCGGTAAGCCAGTTCTGTTTTGTAATAACTGACGATGTAATATTCATAATTCTTGATAAAAAAAGAAGGTGTCATGATGGGGACATCCAGCAGCAAACCCGCAAATTGCTCATAACTAAGCCTTGAACTTGATCGCTGTTCATTGCGTTTGGCTAATTGTTCTTGCAGCTCGGCCACCAAAAACATTGCCCAGCCCTCGTCCATCCACGAATAACGTACCTGATCGATACCCGTAAGAAAGGGGAAATATGTGTGTGCAATTTCATGTGTTGTAACATTGACGGCACTTGCATACGAATAACCTTCGTCTTCGTTTACCATCATCGGGAATTCCATGCCACCCGAACCACTGAAAATAGTCATGTGTGGGTAGGGGTAAGGCACGCCAGGCATCTGAAACGAAAGCCATTGCATGGTCTCTTTGCTTACTTGGTTCATTTTAGGGAAATACGAATCGCTAGGTCGATAAGCCGTATAAACACTGCTACGGCGCATGCTCGTAGAATCGACCACTACGCTTTGTCCATCAAATAAATAATAATCGCTGGTAGCAAATGCAAAGTCGAGCACGTTTTTAGCAACAAAGTGCCAAGCGGTATCGGAGGTTGTAACGGCTTGTTTGTCGATGTCGTTTTGTGTAATGATGTGTACTACTTTGTCCGATGATTGTGCTTGTTTGTATTTTTTCAGCACTTTGCGTTGAAACACATCCGATGGATTTTGCAATTCGCCAGTAGCCCACACCACGTTTCCTTTTGGCACACGTAGTGTAATATCAAAATCGGCAAACTCGCTGTTGAACTCGTGCAAGGCATCATAAGGTAAATTGTCCCAGCCTGTGAGATCGCTAAGTACAGCTACCTGCGGATACCAATAACCGACAAACATGGTAGTCGCATCGTAGGCACTCACCCGTATTTGCGAATATTTAGGCATCTCGAAGCTCCATTCGACTTCGATGAGGCAGGTGCTGTCTCGTGTTACACTATTGTTCAACGAGTAAGAGGCCGTTGTGCCGTTTCGGTGTGAAGTGTTGTATGATTTTCCATCGATATGTATTTGATGGATTTTCATGCCATCGTTTATGTCTCTGGAATCTATGGGTTTGTCTCGTGGTGCATTTGCTTGATACATATTCGGATAAAGTTTCAACTTAATCGAATATAAGGAACGACGCAGGTTGCGGTTGGTCAAATATATTTTGGCTTTACCATGAATCATTTTTGTGCTAGGATTGATGCTGGCATCTATTTCGTATTTGATTTCATTTTGCCAATACTTTGCACCAGGCATACCATTGGGTGATCGGGTTTTATTCTTGTAAGCTTGTTGTACTTCTCTGGCAATAGGAATGTTTTGTGCCGATAACGATAAGCTGGCAACGAATAGTAATAAGGTGAAAATGGTTTTCATCGTTTTTGTTTTTTTTCTACAAAAAATATTTCAAAGCCGCTGTGTGTGCCTTGAATGGTGAAGATAATCAAATAAATTTAAAAGTTGCAATTTATAGGGAAAAAAAAGTATTTGATTCAATATTCAGAGGAAGTAAGTCCCTTACATGTGCAGATTAAAGCTGCTAAATGTTAGCAAGTGGCAAGGTGGTTTGGAGTGATCCATGCACTGAAGTAAGCCACCAGATATCAGAAGAACTGAACGTTAAGTAGTTGTAAATATGGAATGGAGGTAAAAACGCAATAGTTTTCTAGCCTGATGTAAACGAGAACAAAAGTATAAAGGGAGTAAAAAGCCTTTATGCCGATATACAACGAACCGCCGTATACGAGAACCGTACGTACGGCGAAAGTGAGAGGTGTACTGGTGGAAATTATTCCGCCAGCCATCTACTCGATTATTTATTCTTACAACTTACTGTTTTATTCTATCACACACATGTGTATAAACAACATTAAATAATACTAAGTGCTTAATTTATAGTAGATTTTAAATTATTACTATTACGCAAAAATAATTTTTTGCATGTTTATAAAAAAAAAAGATCAGTAAATTTATTATCTACCAACCTTTTTTTTTATGCAAACGTTTAAACTGAAAAGTTATTAAACACTTTTACTATTTACAATATTTTTTGAATTTACAATTCCTAAATTAGCAACAGTAAATGTAAGTCCGCAATACTTTTCTTCGCTGAGTCTCACTGAGTTTTTACGAATTTCTGAATATCGCCGTTAAAATCGTTCCCTTTATAATTATCTTTCACGGTTTGGATTTCTTCAACGGTTTTGTTTTTTGAGAAAGCTAACAAATCGTTTTCGGTGGTTTTTTTGAATGATTTTTTGAAAATTTTGTATTCCAATTTGTCTTCACTTCTTGTGTCCAACTCTAAATCGGGGTTGTTGTAATCCACGGTTTCTACTGTTCCAAAATCTTTGTATTCTTCCATTCCATCGGTGTTTTCGATGATTTGGGCAGATTGGGCGGTGGTGAGGTTTTGTAGGTTTTGGGCTGAAACGGGGTCGGGATAAACAGGTTTTGAAAATTGTGGGTGTAAATCCAAATCGTCTTGGATTTCGTTCATTGTATTCCCAAAACTTTCAACTTCATCAGGATTAGCTCAAGAAGATTTTAATTTATCTTTGGTAATCAAAAAAGAAAACAAACTACGGGCTGTATATCAAGCTTCTTGATATTGTTTTCGCTTGCCGTTGGGCGGATTTTTTAGTTTTGTCTGTAATTCGGCTTCGGTCATTCCAAACTTTTCTTCTGCTGTTTTTTGTTCTTTAGGGGAAATTGTGATTTTGTATTTATCTTTTGTTCATTGCAATTCGGCTTTTGTTTGCTCAAGTTTTAGTATTTCCTTCTCGTTTTAAGATAGTATTTTTTCTGTTTTCAACCAATATATCTAATCTATAACCAGCATCAAGTTTAACTTCTTTATTTAAGTACATGACAAAAAATTAAATTGGGGTGTTTACTTAGTAACAATAATTTCTTTATAAGCTATATGCCTACCATCAATTACTCTT
>JAOZTL010000050.1:0-9429 GCA_029942205.1 Bacteroidales bacterium
AAACAAAAAATAATTCATTTTCTAAATCACAATTATAACAGCAATTCAGTATACATTAATAATTTGTCAAATATTATCTGAAAATAAATATCAAAACAAATGAAGTCTGCAATTAATCGCTATAAATCAATATTTTAACACTAGAACAATTAGATATTTCATAAATAATTAGCTTCGTTTTTTTTCATTTTTTTTATTTTATTAGTAAAAACCTTTTGATTTTATTATTTTAAGGTCTTCAAGCTATTTACACATTTCAATGGTTCATTAAACTTTGACAAAATTGCAGTTTGTAAATCTATATTATTAATAATCAATGTAATGACTAATGTCAAAGTTCTTGTTTTAGTTGCGTGAAAAAAATACCGAACCATTAGCATTTATTTATTCATAACTTACAGATTAAGTAAGGTAGAAGCCTTAATCTCATATAAATACGTAACATTAAATAAATCAAAAACCTTAATCGCTCAATAAAAGTAAACCTTAAATTTCAACAACTTACACACATAAACTCATGAAAAAGACCATTTTTATTTTATTAGTAACTTTCCTATTGCCTCATAATTTTTATGCCCAAGATTTTAATTCGGATATAGCAAAAGGGAAAGAATATTTTAAAAAAGCTGCTGTTCTAAAAAGTCAATTTAAGCTCGATTCGGCATTATTATTTTTCCGACAGGCAAGCGAATTATTCCATAAACACGAAGTTTGGGACAATTACTTGATTATCCAAAACGAAATTGGTAACAGCTTCGTTCAACGTGGCGACATCGATAAAGCTCTCGAAGTATATGAAACCTATGTTCCGCTGGCAATAAATAAATTTGGAGCTTCTAATATGCACTTAGCCAACGGGTTTCATAATATTGGTATTGCATACTTTTTTGCAGGAAAAAATACCAAAGCCATTTCGTACTATGAACAATCACTGGCGATGCGGCAATCGCTCGGAAAAGCAAACGATCCGCTTACTTCCAACGTTTACAACGATTTAGGTAATGCTTACACCGAAAATAGTGAGTATGACAAAGCCCTCAAAATGTTCAGAAAATCACTGGATATGCGTATCGCATTTTTTGGCGAATTACACCCTGCCGTGGCTGCTTCGTACAATAGCATCGGTATTATTTATAAAGTAAAAGCAGAGTACGATCAAGCACTCGAATATCATAAAAAAGCATTTAATATTCAAAATAAAACAGTAGGTGCTTCGCATCCTGATATTGCAAATTATCTACAAAATATAGGAAATGTTTACTTATCGCAAAGTGAATATGATTTAGCCTTACAATATTACTTACAAACATTAGAATTACGCATTCGATTTTATGGAAAAGTGCACCCATTGACAGCTAAAGACTACTTAAATATAGGTATTGTATATGATGCAAAAGATGATTTGGGCGAAGCACTTGCTAATTACTCCAATGCATATAAAATACAAAATAAAGTATTACCAAAAACACATGCTGACAAAGCAATGGTACTTAATAATATTGGGAATATTTATAATAAACAATCACAGTATGAAAATTCAATCAAATTTTACTTACAGGCATTAGACATAAAATCAATTAATTATGGAAGAAATCACCCTGAAGTTGCAGATTATTTCACCAACCTAGGAAATGCATATTCTGCATTGAAAAAGTACGAAATAGCTGTAGCTTATTATGATAGTGCATTGGTTATCAATGAGGTGAAATTCGGAACAAAACATCCAGCAGTCGTATTGCCTTATTTGAATTTGGCAAGTACATTTTATGATATGAAAGATTATTACAATGCGCTCGAAAATTATCAGAAAAGTTTGATTGCCAATGTCAAAGATTTTAATCCGGATTTCTCAAATACGTATGCCAATCCTGAACTAAAAAATTATTACGATCGAGAGAAACTACTCCGCTCGCTCGAAGGAAAAGCAAAAACATTGGTAGGAAAGTACAAAGCTGAAAAATATATCGATGATCTAAAAATAGCCTATAAAATATACGAAATTTCGGACAGTTTGATTGGTATAACTAGAAATACAACCAGTTCAAAAGCCGATAAAATTGCCCTCGGAAAAATAACCTCACGTGTATACGACCAAGCTATCGACGTTTGCTTTATGCTAGCCACTGAAATTCCTGAAGCAAAAAAAGCCTATGACTACAAAGCATTCTATTTTTCGGAGAAAAACAAAAGTGGCGTTTTGCTCGAAGCATTAGCTAGTGCCGAAGCTAGTAAATTTGCAGGTATTCCTGACAGTTTATTGATTATCGAAAAAGAACTGAACAAAGAAATAAATGAACTGGAAAAACAAATTGCTGAAGTAACAGATTTTTCAGAAGAAAATATTTTTCGTGCTAAATTACTCAAAATCAATGAACAATATGCTCATTTAGTGCAAGATTTTGAACAGAATTATCCCAAATATTACGAAATGAAGTATAATGTGGAAAATATATCTGCTCAAAAAATTATTGACATTCTGGATTCCAAAACACTCATTCGTACTTATTTTGTCGGTGATAGTTTGATTTCCATTTTCACCTTACAAAACAATGGTTTGACGATTGACAGAATGCCATTACCAATTGATTATGAGTATGATATAGCCATGTATCGAAAAAACATCCGTAAATTTACCAATACAGCAGCAAAAGCTTTCACCAAACAAGCCTATTCTTTTCACCAAAATTTATTTCCACCAATTGAGTCAAAAAGCATCGAAAACGTGATTATTATCCCTGATGGATTACTTGGAACGATTCCTTTTGAGACATTTTTAACAGAAAAATATACGGGCAACATTTCTAATTTTAGAGAATATCCATATTTAATTAAAAAATATAATATTTCATATTCTTATTCAACAAATTTATTATACAAATCATTGACAGAAAATAATCCATCACCAGCCCCAAAAGATTGGCTAGGATTAGCTCCTGTGTTTTTGCAAAATAAAGGCGATGTAATCATGAATGGCGTGTTAGTAACGCCATTACCCGCTTCTGAACAAGAAATAGATTCCATTTATGCAAATTTCACTAAAAACGAATTATCAGCGATTAAAGAATTGCATAGTGCTGCAAATGAGGAATTTGTTAAATCCGATATTTTGAACGACTATAAATACCTACATATTGCCACGCACGGCTTTGTAAATTCTGAACGCCCTGAGCTTTCGGGAATTTTCTTAGCTCCACAAAAAGGAGAGAATGATGGAATTTTGTATTCTGGAGAAATATACAATTTGCAATTAAATTCGGACTTAGTAGTTCTTTCAGCTTGCGAAACAGGATTGGGTAAAATAGTGAAAGGCGAAGGCGTGATAGGGCTTTCGAGAGCATTACTGTATGCAGGAACAGATAATTTGATCGTTTCGTTATGGAAAGTTTCAGACAAATCCACTTCGGAATTGATGATTAATTTTTATAATGGACTGATTGAGGAACGTAAACAAAATGCACAAGTTCATTTTTCCAATCCGCTTCGTGCAGCCAAATTGTCTCTGATTTCTCAAAAAACAAAATTAGCACATCCTTATTTTTGGTCGCCGTTTATTTTAATTGGAAATTAAGTCTTCGCTCTTTTTGATGTTGCTCTCGCACTTGTAATTATTATAATTAATAATTATGTATTTCCCTAAATAATAGAAATTTACAGGATTGCGCAAGCAACATCAAAAGATCGAAGATCTTACTTCATCCATTCAAACATCGAATAATGTTCATCTGTCATTCCAACAGCTTTATATACTTTTTGTGCATTAATATTGGTTTTATCTACATATAAACGTAATCCTGTATATTTTTCATTATCAAAAACGACACCTTTTATATGATCGTACATCAATCGAAAAGCTCCTTTCTGACGATAATCGACCAAAACATACACCGATTGAATCCAAATAATGGTAGAATTTCGCCAATCACTCCACTCGTAAGTTATTAAGAAAGAACCAATTACACTTCCTTTATTTTCTACAACATAATATTTTCCTTTGCTAACATCTCCAAAAAGCTGTAAAACTCCTTTTTTCAAAATACTTTCGTCAAGTTTTAATTTTTCAGTTTCCAATGCCATTTTTAACTGAAAATCAACTATTTGTATCAAATCTATTTCTTGAGCCTCTCTAATTATCATTTTTTTCTTTTTTTGATTAAAAACTATAAAATAAATACCTTCACTTTTCGCTAAAAAAACGTATTTTTGCAACAAACAAGCACCAATTTTATTTATACTGTAAATAAAATAATATTTATAAAATTTAATGTAGTGCTTATTAATTTAAAAAAGTATAAAATTTAAAATTTACAACAAAATGTTACAACGAATCCAAACAGTTTATTTACTCATCACTGGCATAGCCCTTTCATTGCTATTTTTCTTTCCTTTTATCGAATTTGTAGCTGGTGATTCTATTTACTCACTGATATATAGAGGTTTATATAGTGTGGACAATAAATTAGTTTTCGCAACTTTCCCTCTAGCCATTCTTAGTGCCATCACTGTTATTACTACTTTTATTAACTCTTTTTTATTTAAAAATAGAAAATTACAGATGAGACTTTGCATTATCAATACATTTCTCATGATAGGGTTAATAGTTCTAATTTCCTATTATACTTACATTGCTCTTAGTGAAATAACAGCAGTTGCTCACTACAGTTTTCCATTAATAATTCCTATTATTGGTATTATTTTGACACTTATGGCTAGGCGTGGAATAAAAAAAGATGAAAAATTAGTCCGATCATTGGACAGAATACGCTAAATTTCATACGTTCTGCTAAAAATTAGCAGAACGTTTTTTTTATGTTCGTATCATTTTTTTCTCAGCCATTCCATAAAATTGATTCAGTTCTATTTTATTTTCTTCATTATCAATAAAATATCCTTCAATTCGACCAAAAGGACCATAATAATCGGAACGGATAAGCCCTGCATTAATTTGTACGGTTTCCATTGATTCGGGAAAAAAATGGATGCGTACTCGCTCATACTTATCGGATATAATCCATTCATTTTCAACACCATTCGGACGTTCAAAAGTAACAGGTGGCAAAGTAATATTTCCGCTCGACTGCCAAAAATTATTTTCATTGAATCTTTCTGAATCAATGGACTGATTATCGGTTAAATTAAACCCAATTAGTTTATTATCAGAATCATAGCCAACACCTGTCAGCCAATCGTATTTCATTGTAAATGGATAATAGCCTTTGTGATCGTCCAAAATAGCAAAACTGCTAGCTGTTTCAAAAGAAATTTCTTCTTCGTCCAAACTCATCGTTCCATGCATACTCATAAGTGCTTTGTGTGAGTACATTGCACGATTTTTCCCAAACGGAACACAAACGACCGAAGGTTTTATTTGCCCGTGATGCGCAGTAAGTTGTAAATCCAAATTGGGTAAATTAGCCATATTTGCTGTTACATGAATCTTTATTTCATTGTTTTTCAGATCATTATTAATATCAATGCGAAATGCCGACGAATGAAAATAAGAATGTGTTTTAAATAACGAATTCGCAATCTTTGCTTTCCAAAAAGGAGTTATTTTTGCATATCTATACTTTTTTCCTGTTTTTCTATCAAATATTATTAACTGATTAATGGCTAATGATTTGGCATTATAAACAGCCAAAAGCATAAAAAATCGCTGATTTCCTAATTGAAAAGCTTGCCATTCTTTAAGTCTTAATTTTTTTAATATTCGAGCCAATGGAAGATGAAACAAACGATTTACATCCAACATATTCACTTTATGAAAAGCTTCGTCGAAAGAACCAAAATTAAATTCTCCTTCGGTAACTAGCTCACTAGGTGAGGATAATATTTTTCTTTCGTATTTTTTCATTATAAAATCTATATACTCATTAAATTACTCGTTTCCAATAGAATCATTAATAATTGCAGTCCATACACTTAACTTGTTTTTATGCAAACGAGTCCAAATCGGACGTATCATGCCATTATGCGCTGAAATATTCGTATAGTCTCCAAAAAAATGCTTTGGCATAGGCAAAAAGGGTGTTTCACTAATACGAATATTCTCAAAACTTTCGCCTCCATTTCGTGATACAGCTAAATATACGTCTGTTTGATTGTCTTCATAATTTCGTCTATCATAAAAAATTATATACAAATATCCTGTTACTTGGTCAATTGTTAGCCACGTAAAAAACTGTTGTCTATGAGTTGTATCATTATTAACACGTAATGCATCGCTCCAAGTTTGCCCGCCATCCGTTGATTTTCGCAGCCAAATATCGGTATCGGATTCTCCGTTTCGCTGATCTGCCCAATTGATATAAATCGTTCCACGATGTTCACTATTACTTCTATCACAGACAGTTACAGGCATTCCGTTGCATCTCATAATCCCAGGAATAGAAAATTCCCAGCCACCAGGCATCGAATCGACAAAAATATCGTTGTCCAGCCATGTTTGCCCACCATCCACCGATCGATCAAAAACAATCCCCCGAGAACCAGCCCAAGAAACATAAATTTCGCCATTCACACCAACTGTAGGTACAGCTCCCTCTACCGTATTATCACTATCAATGCAATCACCTGCATACTCACTCAGCCGCACTGGCTCACTCCATGTTTTTGCTGTATCTGTTGATTTCACAAACAAAATATATGTACTATCCGTTTCTTTTTTACTCGCATATCTATCAAATTTAGTCCAACTAGCATAAATATTCCCACTTTTCGGATCAAAAACTGCCCATTGCTTATCTTGATCGCTACTACCTGCTAAACCAAAGAAACTTCCATCGTTCCACGTTTCGCCATAATCGGTAGTAGTCTGACAAACAATACGATCTAGCCAGCTTCCATTCATTGGATTCGATAAATGA
Source organism: Bacteroidales bacterium (assembly GCA_029942205.1). GTDB lineage: Bacteria > Bacteroidota > Bacteroidia > Bacteroidales > JAOZTL01 > JAOZTL01. The sequence goes on from JAOZTL010000050.1 coordinate 6,864, forward strand.
AAGGAATAAAAATTTCCTGAAGTATCATTTATCAAAACAGGATCGCCAGCTACTCCATAAGATGATTTCTGCATGTAAGATTGCCAAGTATAACCAGAATCTACACTAACAAAATATTGATTAATATTGACTGCCGCTAGAACATAAGCTGGATTTTTTTTGTCAATCATAATCGTTGGTTCATTTGGTGCATATTTATCACCAATCAGGACATTTTTATACTGAGAAAAGATTATTGCAGGAAATATCAATAATAATATAGAAAAAATAGTCTTCATTATTTAATTTTTATTTATATTAAAATCTTTTTCGGTAAAAATAATTAAAATAATTACACCAATATACATGGAAAGCAGTAGTTCGGAAAAAGATAAAGCAGCTAAAATTACATAAAAATCACCAAAATATAAAGCTAAAAGAATAATCAGAGGATAAAATAAAAATAGCAAATGCCCTGGGCGAGCATACGAGCAATGGATTAATTTTTCAGATTCGGTACTGTCAGCTTTTGATACAATCATGCTGGCAAAATAAACAACTAAAAGCGGTAATTGCAAAATAATCAAGGATAAAACTTGCTCGTCGGTAAAAAAACCACTTGCATATTTCACTGAAAGATAAATCATTACAAAAAATTTAGCTATAATCATAAAAAATGTAAGCCGTGTCTTAAACGTTAGTTTGTTCATTTCTTTTATTTTAATTATATATATATTTATAATTTTTCTGATACTAATTAAGGAACGCAAATTAAAACAAGATATTCATTTTTTTTGCAAAGACGAAGTCTGAAGATACATAAATTACAGCTTAATTTTTATGATTTTCAATATTTTTTTTAACCTAAAAATTTAATTCATACAAAACAAATAGCAATAAACACTTTAAAACATCAAATAAGCACTTCGTTCTATTTGATGTTGCTTACGTACTTGTGCAAATCTATTGCAATCAATAACTTACAAGTTATTTCAAAATAAAAAAGTATCGTTTATTATATGTAGCTACTACAGGTATTTTGGCGGACAAAATTAACTATTTTTCGTCTTTTTTAGTTCAATTACTGTAATTTCGGGTGGCGTGCCTACTCGTCCAGGAAATGCAATAAAACCAAAACCAATATTGACATAAAGGTACTGATTATCTTCGTTGTACATGCCTCCCCAACGCTTATAGCGATATTTGACAGGACTCCAACGAAAGCCAGGAATTTCAATTCCCATTTGCATTCCGTGCGTATGTCCTGATAAAGTAAGTGCTACGTCTGTTTTTTGTAGTATTTTCTCGTCCCAATGCGATGGATCATGTGAAAGAAGCATTTTAAACGGAATATTTTCCACTTTTGATACTGCTTTATCATAATCGCCATATTGCGGAAATGGAGGTGTACCCCAGTTTTCAACGCCTACAAGAGCAATTTCAGATTCGCCACGTTGCAAAATCATCGATTCGTTGTTCAATGTCCTAAATCCCATTCTTTTTTGTCGAGCAAGCAAGTCATTAATATTGTTTATTTTTTCTTCTTCTGAGCCCCAATCTACATAATGACCATAATCATGATTTCCTAATATAGCATACTTTCCTACTTTTGCCTTTATTTTAGATAAAATATCTTCCCAGCCATCCAATTCTGTTGCTTTATCGTTCACCATGTCTCCTGTAAAACAAATAATATCAGCACGTTGCAAATTAATCATTTCTACAGCAGCTTCTACTTTGTCTTTATTATCCATAAAACTGCCAATGTGCATGTCGGATATTTGTAATACACGAAAGCCATCAAATTCCTCAGGCAAGTGACTAAAATATAATTTTTCTTCCCGTACTTTAAAATTAAACCGACCTTTAGCCATTCCCCAAATAATCGATAAAAAAGGAATAGCTGCTAAGCCCAGCCCTATTTGCGATAAAAAGGTTGTTCTTGTCATTTTATTAGCCACCGTGGATATGTTACTGCCTTCGGCACTCATTTTTTGAGTTATAAAGCCTACCAATCGTACCAAATCATTAAATAACTGAAAAGAAACAAAAACTAATTTTGGAACATAAAGTAAAACAAAAGCTCCAAGATATATAAAAAGAAACGTGTAATCATTTGTCAATAATCCTTCACGCATCTGCTTGATAAAGAAAGTTGCAAATAAAAAAAGTACAGGAATTATCCAATGAATGAGGAAAATTATATTTTTATGCTTAAATTCGCTCGTTGAAAGCGAAACTCGCAATCCCCGATACGTATACAAATCAATTGCTAAAATAACAACGAAAAAAAAACTAATAAATAATACTGATTTCATATTTTTTTATTTAAATTTCTCATAAAACAATATTTAGTGAATTTTCAATACTAAGCCCTAAGGGCTATTTAATGTTGCTCTCGCACCAATATAATATTAATACAATCATCTATTTACAATTAAGTTAATAATTATTTCTTCTTACATTTATTGGCAAAGAAAGTATTTCCACTCGTGCGTGAGCAACATCAAAAAGGTCGAAGACCTTGGACAAAATTAAGTTAATAATTATTTCTTCTTACATTTATTGGCAAAGAAAGTATTTCCAC
>JAOZTL010000050.1:9529-11092 GCA_029942205.1 Bacteroidales bacterium
TCGTGCGTGAGCAACATCAAAAAGGTCGAAGACCTTGGATGGCAAAAATACTATTTTTCAACATAACTTCTAATTTTTTTTGAATCATTCATAATTAATAAAATATGACAAAAACACCTAAAAAATCAAAATATCTTGTTCTTGAACATTATCAATTAGATATGCAAAAAGCTATCGAAAGTATGATTATTGTTGAACGAGAGACAGCAAAACCAACTTCTGGTCAAGTGTTAATAAAAATAGAATCGGCAGCAGTTAATCCTTCCGACTTAACTTTTATTCAAGGCATTTATGGCATAAAAAAAGCCGTACCAACTGTTCCTGGCTTTGAAGGCAGCGGAATTGTTGTTTCGGCTGGTGAAGATACTGTTTCTCAATCATTTATAGGCAAACGAGTAGCTTTTGCAGCCAATAACGACGGTGATGGTTCATGGGCAGAGTACATTGTTACCAATACAAAAAGTTGTATTCCGATTATGGTAGATTTACCAAAAGAGCAAGCCGCTGGAATGATTGTAAACCCCTATACAGCAGTAGGTTTAATGGAACAAGCGGAAGCACACGGTAGCAAAGCGATCATTTTGTCGGCAGCTGCAAGCCAACTAGCAGGAATGGTGCGCTCACTAGCTAAGGATAAGGGAATTACAGTAATTAATGTCGTTCGGCGCGAAGAGCAAGTGGCACAATTGAAAGCAGCAGGCGAAATGTATATTTTTAATTCTAATGCAAATGGATTTGCTAGTAAATTAAGAAAATTAGCAAAAAAACTAGAAGCAACCAGTTTTTTTGATGCTGTTTCGGGTGAGCTTACGGGGCTAATTCTTTCGGCTATGCCAGAAATGAGCCAAGCTGTTGTCTATGGTGCACTTACAGGCGAAAATATCAGTAATGTTGCTGCTAGAGACATCATTTTTATGCAAAAATCAATTCAGGGCTTTATTCTAGGAAAATGGATTGCATCGGCTGGAATAGAAAAAATGCAACAAGCAAGTATGCTTCTGCAAACTGCTTTTGCTAAAGGACAAATGACTGCTGAAATACAAAAAACGGTAACTCTGGAAGATGCTAAAAGTGGAATTTTGCAATATGCACAAAATATGTCTGACGGTAAAGTAGTTATTTTACCATAAAGCACTTCGTGCTATTTGATGTTGCAAAATCTTTTACTATCCAGAATTTACAACTAATTCCAAAATAGAAAAGTGTTGTTTAATTACACATAGTTACTTATCATTTTACTTAGAATAAAAAAAACATGATGAAATTCAAAATTTTACTTATTTTAGCTTACTTATCCAGCGGGCTAATTAGTTATTCACAAACGGACAGTTTACAAAAATCCTTACTTTGGGAAATATCAGGAAATGGTTTGTCGCAGAAATCGTATGTTTTTGGAACAATTCACATGATTCCGAAAGCTGATTTTTTCTTCACGCCTATTATGAAAAAACGTTTTGACCAATGCCAAACTCTTGTATTAGAGACAAATATAGACATACCACTGAAAGAACAAATAAAATTGGCACGACGAGCAATGCTTCCTGAGAAAAAAACATTGAAAGT
>JAOZTL010000051.1 GCA_029942205.1 Bacteroidales bacterium
ATGAATAAGGTCTTCGACCCTTTAATATTTCTTACGTGTGAGCTGCCATTTTATTAAAATACGAGAATGACATGTCAAACGTATGTGTTTTTTACTATTTATTAATATTAATACAGTTAAACAAATACAAACTATATTTTATTGCTCGATAATATGAAATTCAACTCTGTCTACATGCATTTTTTCGCTCAAAGCTGGGTTCTATAAAACAAGGTCTTCAAGCTTCAAAATAAGCCATAAAAAAAAATGTAAACAATGATCTTCGTCAGTTTTTTTATCATTTTTTTTTGTTAATTAAAAGCAAAAAGCCTATATTCAGACTTCGTTTATTTTAATATTTATTTTAGGACTTTTTTTGACAGATTATCAATATAAATTAGTAAATTACGCCTAAATACGCACAATTATATCAAGCAATATAATACAGAATTACAAATACACAATTAATTTTATCTACTCATTTAATCAAAATTAAATACTAATAAAATCACAAATCAATGAATAAAAAGATATTACAACTCATCAGCCTTGGTGGCTTATTTTTCTTCATGCTATCGTGTACTTCCGAAGATAATGTACAAAAAGCAATAGACAGTATTAATACAGACCAAATGACAAGCTACGTCAAGGATTTGGCTTCGGACGATTTTGCTGGGCGTAAGCCTTTTACCGAAGGCGAAAAGAAAACTCTCGCTTATCTGCAAGCACAGTTTGAACGCTTAGGCATTGCACCAGCCAATGGCGACAGCTATTTTCAGGAAGTTCCACTGGTTCAGGTAAGCGTTGTTCCTGACGAAACGATGACCATCCAAACAAAAACGACTCCACTTGAGCTAAAATACAAAGACGATTTTGTTGCTTTCTCTAGGCGTTTGGTCGATCAAATAGAAATAAAAGATGCCGAACTAATTTTTGCAGGCTACGGTATTGTTGCACCAGAATATGACTGGAACGACTACGAAGGCTTGGATATGAAAGGCAAAATAGCCGTTGTACTTGTCAATGATCCTGGCTTTGGTAGTGGCGACGAAAACTTGTTTAAAGGTCGTGAAATGACTTACTATGGTCGTTGGGTCTATAAATACGAAGAGGCAGCCCGTCAAGGTGCAGCAGGCTTACTTATCATTCATGATACCGAGCCAGCAGGTTATCCATTTTCGGTAGTTCTAAACGGTGCTATTATTCCTAAATTATATTTACAAACAGATGATAATTATCTGTCTTTCTGTGAATTAGAAGGTTGGCTAACACAAGAAGCCGCAAAAGAACTTTTTACGGCATGTAATATAGATTTTGAGCTAACAAAACAAGCTGCAAGCCGTGATTTCAAAGCGATCCCGATGGAAGCAAGCATTGATTATAACATGAAAAGCTCGAATAAAAATGAAATAACGTACAATGTTTTGGCGGTACTGCCTGGCACGACTCGCGCCGACGAAGTAATTATTTATTCTGCCCATTGGGATCATCTGGGCGTTGGCGCAGCTCGTGATGGTGACTCGATATACAACGGTGCTGTGGACAACGGCACTTCGCTTGCATGGATGCTCGAAATAGCCGAAGCATTTACGTTGCTCGACAATCGTCCCGAACGCTCTATCGTATTTTTTGCACCAACTTCGGAAGAGCAAGGGCTTTTAGGATCAGCCTATTACACACACAATCCGATTTATCCACTCAACAAAACGGTTTGTAATATCAACAACGATTTGATGCTGCCTTACGGGCGCATGAAAGACGTGATGGTTACTGGATTCGGGCAATCCGAGCTGGACGGTATTCTGAAAGAAGAAGCAGAAAAGCTGGATCGTTATATTTTTCCCGATCCCAATCCGCATACAGGAATGTATTATCGAGCCGATCATTTCAGCTTTGCCAAAGCAGGCGTACCTGCACTTTTTGCACGAGGAAACTGCGACAGCCGCTTACATGGTAAAGAATGGGCTTTGGAAAAAGAACAAAATTGGATAAATAATTACTATCACAAGCCTACCGATGAGTATGAAGAAGATTGGGATCTGACTGGTATTCAGGATGATGCAATTTTATTATTCAAAATGGGATTGCGGCTTGCAAATGATAGTATTTTCCCAAAATGGAACGAAGGCTCTGAATTTAAAGCCATTAGAGAAGCAAGTATGCAATAAATCTTCGATCCTAATATCAAAAAAAAGCCATTTCTGCTATTCAGAAATGGCTTTTTACTTAATAAACCCTAAATAATACTAAAAACTGTATTTCATTTTCAAGTAAGCCATTGAATTGTCTTTATATTGACCAAACCGCCCAGCATCATCACCTATGAATATGTTAGCTCCCAGCAATATAGAAAAACTATCATCAAAATCATACGAAATTTTTGGTCTAATAAGTGCGTCTTCGTTTGTTAATCCAATGTACGAAAATAGCTCTAAATGAACCGTTTCTCGTAACAAATCATATCGAGCAAGAAAAGTCATCGTATTTTCAATTTCTTCATTCATCATATTTTCATCATAATCCAAAATAGATTGCTGAATAAATTGTGCACTCATTTTCAAGCCTTTAATACTAAAATCTGCACCCAAAAGATAATGTAAATAATCTTTTTCGGTTAATGCATCCACAGCTAGCTGGTCTTCGGTCTGAAACTGTTTTCCGTTATAATAAGCCACTTCTCCTCTGATAATCACGCCTTTGACTTCGGTACTAAACGATCCTCCACCAATGTTGAGTCGATGATGCTCTGGTGCAACAGTAAGCCCTGTAAGCATGGGTTGCTGTGTGGCAGGATTCATCCCAAACTGCTTGTTTACGTGCATACTAGGCGTATCATCCCACGTGTAAGCTGCCATAATTTCAAAATCTACGATGGAAGTCATTCCTGTGAATTTTGCAAAAAACTCGCTATTTTCGAGGCTTGGCGTGATGTCTGATTTCGACCAATCAAAAACTGGCGTTACAGGAAAATCTGGCTGAATGTACCAAATAGATCCAGCTTGCGGAATTTCGACAGAAGTGAAATTAGGTGCCCAAATTACCTCAAAAGTATTATTTCCAAGATAATAGTCTAATTTTACAGCAGTAATTCCTACTCTAATTTCGTCAAAATCGGGTAATAAAAATTCGGTTAAATCCAATGGCGAAACAATGTCTGTAATAAAAACACCATCCGCTTTGCCCCACACAACTTGCTGTTTTCCAATCCGTATGTCCACATTATCAAAATACAAATCCAGATAAAGCTCTCGCATACGCAAATCCAAACTGTCTGACCAATATTGATAAAGCATCGGATTGGCATTGAAAGCTACCTTGTTGCCCATTTTCGCCACATCCAAACTGAATGTGTTTTGTATGATCGAAAATTGACTATTCTCAAATAATGCCCCTGTATAATTTCTTGCAAATCCTGTTATATCTGCAGTTTGCGCTTTTGCAAAAATACTTAAAGTGAGCAGAAATATCCATAAATTTATTTTCTTCATCTGTCATTTTTTATAAGGTCTTCGACCTTTTTGATGTGCTTACGCTAGTATAAAAATTCTTAATAAAATTAGAGAATAACTAAGGTCTTCGACCTTTTTGATGTGCTTACATTCCTCGCATCATCATACGTTCGGTAAAGCTAGATTCAGAAACTCCTGTATTTACTTTTACACTAGACAACTTCATTGAAGTTCTATGATTTTTTTGTACATTCTTCATTTCAGAATGAGTAATAACCCAAATTCCAGATATTTTTTCATACTTTTTTATCGATAAAATTTTCAACAAATCACCATCTTCGTCATAAAATTCTTTTTTATAGCCAATAAAACTACCTTTAATTATCCATGTTTTTGTCTTGGAGTAGATATATTCATCATCTTTTGATACACTTTCGACTACATAACAGCTTTTGCCATCGATAGTTACCGATTTTAAAAATTTATGAGTATCCGCATTTAATTTACGATCACCAAGATCATCGTAAGTAAAATCTGATCCCATGAAGTAATCACTTTTGCTATCGCTAGAAATTCTTTTTGTTTTTTTGATTGCAGGAAGATAAATCCACTGATCATCTGCCTTACTATTTGTATACGACCAACTCATAAACGAGGTATTTTTCACATCGGCTGGTGATTGAAAAAACATGATACTTTTTTCTACCGTAGCCGCATTTTTTGTGAATTGTTTTATTTTCCGCACCCTTTGTGAGCCTCTACTATTGGTCAAAGTCATGGTTAATAAAGCCGTTTGATCCTTCCCTACTGGGCGATTATAGGCTTTTTCTACAATTTGCTTTCCTGTTAATTGTGCCATAGCATCAAAATTTACAAGAATTACCAATATCATAATAAATGATATAATTTTACTATTTTTTAGATTTTTCATATTCTTTAATTTTAAGGTCTTCGACCTATTTATTATTGTTTTGCAATTCTGTAAATTACAAAGATTCAGTAAGATACAGAATTGCAAATAAGTTATTGATTCTGATAGTTTTGTACAAGTACATAAATAACAATAGCTTCGTGCTTCATCCTATTTTTTGTTTTTTGTGAAATATAAATTTGTTGTAAATAAAAGCACAAGCATGATAGTCAATGTTCCGACAAGACTTGTAAACATATTGAGAGAAACTAAAGCACCAAGCTCTCTATTTGGAGGAAAAACAGAAAACAATAAGATCGAAAATCCAGCAATAACAACGATTGCATTAAAAATAATTGCTCTGCCAGAGTGCGCCATTGTTTTTTGAGCAGTCAAAATCCGATCGCCTGTCAAGCGTGCATTTACACGGTATTGCTCAATAAAATGTACCGCATAATCAATTCCAATTCCGATAGCTATACTGGATAATAAAGCCGTAGTTGTGTTAAGAGGAATATTTAAAAATCCCATTACACCAAATCCAATAGCAGCAGTAATAACAATAGGTACAGCACCGATTAAGCCAATTTTGAAATTTTTGAACATAAACGAAAGTAAAATAATCACAATAAATAAGGATAAAATCAAGCTCATTATTTGTCCTTCAAGTATTAAGTCAGTAAATACTAGACCTTTATATCCACTTCCTGCATATTTAACAGAAATTCCTAATTTTTTGAAATCATCTTCAAAAGATTCTACAATTCCGATTACTGAATTTATAGCTTTTGAGTTATCACTTTTTATTTGAAATGTTACATTTAATTTTTGATAATCATAATCGACTACTTTGTTCAAGTTTTCAGGATCGCCCGACATTTCATACAGCAATAAATATTGTGCAACCAATTCCCTGCTATCAGGAATTACGTTAAACTCCTCTTTATCAGCATTCATCACCTTATTCATCCGATTTACATAATCGGTCAATGAGAATGAGTTTCCTACAATTTCCAAATCATTTTCTACTTTATTTTGCATTTTATCAACCAATTTCAATACATCAGGATTTTTAAATGCATCTAAATTTTCTGAATCTAAAATTAAATTGAGCGAAGTAGTTCCTCCAAAGTTCTGATTGATAAACTTATCGGTAAGAACAATTTCACTGTCTTTTTCAAATTTTTCGAGGAAACTGGAGTTAATCCATATTTTCTGCATTCCAACAATCGCCAAAACAATAATTAAAGCCGAAGCGATAATCGAAATATTCTTTTTCTTGACCACTAAAGCAGCAAATCGATAAGCAAGTCCTGAATTATTATTCTCATTTTTTGCTTTTTTCATCTTAGGTAAGCCAAAAATCATAATTCCCGCAGGAATCAAAGTCAAAGAAAATAACATGGCAGCCAATACTCCAAAAGCAGTAAATATTCCAAAATATTTAATAGGATAAACTTCTGAGGTTAAGAGAGATACAAAGCCAACACTTGTCGTTACCGAAGTCATTACTACTGGTTTCCACATATTTTTAATCATGTCAAGTGTTGCTTCTTTTTTATCAGCATTCGGATTTTCAGCCACATAAAGTTGCAAATGACTATATAAATGAACACCATCAGCCACACCAATAGCAATAAGCATAACAGGAATCATTGTAGATACGGCATAAACAGGGATATTAACTAAAGCCATTAGACCAAAAGCCCATAATACACTAAAAAAGACAACCAACATGGTAAAAACGGTACTTTTTATGCTCCGAAGCATAATTAACAAGACTACTGTGATGACTAACAAGACGATAGGCACCATTTTTTTCATATCGGCGGGCCCTAACAAAGCCATTGTTCCTTCTACTATCGGTCTTCCAGCCACATAAATTTTTATATCTTCTGTTTCGAAAGCAGCAGCTGTTTCCAAAATTTTATTATAAAAATCTTGTGTAAAAATGCTATCCCTAATTTCGGCTATTACGACAGTAACAGTTTCATTTTCAGAAACTAAACGTCCAAAAACCATTTCATTATTCTGTACGTTTTCTTGTAATTCTTTTATTTTTTCTTCCGACGAAGGTACTCGCTTAAAAAAAGCTTTCACGTCCATTCCATCTTCTGTACCAATAATATTATCTGCTGTATACAAAGAAGTTACGTCTACTTTTTCAATTTCATCCATTTTTTGAAACTTTTTGGTTAGCTGTTTTAGCGTATCCAAAGTTTCACTATTATAAATTCCTTTTTTATTCTCCAAAGCAATGATAATTCCATCATTTATACCAAACCATTCTTCCGCTTGGTCACTATACACAAATGCTGGATGCTCTGCTGGCATGTACTTGTCCAAATCGGTTTCCATGCGCGAATTTTCTTTCATTACATAAAAGAAACCTGCACTAATCAAGACAACTAACGCAATCACCACCCAAGGTTTTTCTAATAATTTATTTAACAATTTTTCCATTTTATTTATTTATTGTTAGTTAATATTCACTAAATAACGGGATAAATTTTTTTATGGTCTTCGACCTTTTTGATATTGCTTACACAATTATGTAAATCCCAAAGATTCAGTAAGATTTAGATATAAATATACAATTAATTTTATCCTCTCCATTTAGTTTTTATTAATAGCCGAATTTAATGCCCAGAATAATTTTTCGCCTTCAGTATGAAGATTAAAATTATATTTACTTAATTCCCATTTTTTAACCAATAAGCGCAATGCCCCCATAATCATCAATACAAGATATTTTATATTAATATCTGTTCTTATTTCATTAGACTCCTGTCCTTTTTTAATAAGAGAAATAAACATAAGTTCATTATTTTTCATTATTTCAGCTATTTTTGTTGCCAAAACAGGTTCATTTTTAAAAATTTCATCTGCAAAAATAACGGATACGAGAGAAGGATTTTGAGAAAATTTAGAAAATAAACGATCAAAAATCATACGAATTTTCTGTAATGAATCTGTTTCGATAGTTAATATACTTGCTGTAATTTCTTTATCAAAATTCTTAAACTGATCAAGAATAGCTGTCAAGATTTCCGTTTTCCCATCAAAATGACGATAAATAGCAGGTTCTGAAATTCCAATTTCTCTCGATAAATTTTTTATCGTAAAACCTTGTATTCCTTTTTCTGATATTATCTTTATCGATACTTGAATAATCTGAGCTTGTCTTTCCGATAGCATGATTAAGTGGTTAGTTAATATTCACTCACAAAGAAACAGTAATTATTTTTAATAAACAAATAAAAACGTTTTTTTTTAAAACTTATTCTTTATCAACCTGATTATCAATATCATAAAATTGACCATTTTAAATAATAAAATGGTCAATTCACACTATTAACTAAAAAAAAGCAGAAAATAGTATCCGTAAAAAAAATGATACGCTCTCTTTCTTTAGCATTAAATAGTTAATAACTATAAATTTTCTAAAAGAAAATTCAACATTTTTGTGCGAAGGAAAAAACTAGTATTCCCTCCATAAATCCCATGATTTCGATTGGTAAAAATATGCATATCAAATTGTTTATTAGCTTGCACCAAAGCTTCAGTAAACTCCATCGTATTCTGTAAGTGTACGTTATCATCTGCGCTACCGTGCATTATCAGTAATTTTCCCTTTAGTTTATCAGCATGCGTAGTTGGTGAATTATCGTCATATCCACTGGCATTTTCTTGTGGTGTGCGCATAAACCGCTCAGTATAAATATTATCGTAATATCTCCAATTGGTAACTGGCGCAACGGACACTCCAGCAGTAAAATAGTCAGCTCCTTTGGTCATCGCCAGTAAGGTCATAAATCCACCATAGCTCCATCCCCAAATACCGATTCTACTTTTTTCGACATACGGCAATGTTCTAAGATATTTTGCGGTTTCAATCTGGTCAATTGTTTCATACTTACCTAGTTGCAAATACGTTTTTTTGCGAAAAGCCTCACCACGTGCACCAGTTCCACGCCCATCTACCGAAACAACAATGTAGCCATTCTGTGCCACTAAATTATCCCAACCAAAACTCCAACGATCAAGCACTGTTTGCGAATTAGGACCACTATACTGATACATCAACACAGGATATTTCTTTGTTTCATCAAAGTATGGAGGCGTTATCATCCATCCATTTAGCTGCACACCTTCTGTAGTTTTAAATGAAATGAATTTTTTATTTACACCGCCATATTTTTGAACTTTAGCCAATAATTTTTCATTCATTGCTAATTCTAAAATCAATCGTCCTTTAGCATCATGCAATGTTACTTGTCCAGGAATATCAATACTCGAATAATAATTAATAAAATATTTATATCCAGTACTAAATAATGCATTATTCATACCTATTTTCTTGGATAATTTTTTCTTTTTCTCTCCTTCAAAATTTACAGAATAAACGCTCCGTCGCATTGGCGATTCTTCTGCCGATTGGTAATAAAATATTTTTTTATTATTATTAAAGCCAATAAAATTGGTTACATCCCAGTTTCCTTTCGTTATTTGACGTACCTGTTTTCCATTCAAATCATACAAATAAATGTGATTAAATCCATCTTTCTCACTTGTAATCACAAAATGTTTTTTATCTTCTAAATAAATAATATTATCCAGTACTGATTCTGAAATATAAAACTTATTTTTCTCTGTGTACATCACTCTCGAATTTCCACTTAAAGGATTCGCGATTATTATTTCTAATTTATTTTGCAATCGATTCAATCTAAATACACTTAATGCATTATTATCTTGCGTCCAGCGTACACGAGGAATATAAATATCGGTATTCTCTCCAATATCTACTTGGGCGGTTTCATGGTTATCTAAATTATAAACATGTACAGAAACCGTAGAATTTGCATCACCTGCTTTCGGATATTTCCATACTCTATTTTCGGGATACAACGCATTTTGAGCTAAATTAGGAGCTTGACCTGCAAACACCGTCATTCCAAAAGTTTTTACTTTGCTCTCATTAAATTTAATAAATGCAATAAAGTTTCCGCTAGGCGACCATTCAAAAGCCTTATTGAAGCCAAATTCCTCTTCATAAACCCAATCGGGCATACCATTTAAAATTTTATTAAATTCGCCATCTTTAGTTACAGGTCTTTCTTGATCTGTAGCGATATATTTAATAAAAATATTATTTTCACGTACAAACGCAACTTTTGAACCATCAGGCGAAAATGTAGCCAGTTGTTGTTTTCCATTAGCAGAAAGAGGACTCAACTTTTTTAAACCAAAATCATATACAAAATAATCAGCAGTGTACGAATGTCTATAAATAGCTTGATAATTTGTTTCAATCAATATTTTTGATTCATCAGTACTAAACTCATAATTAGAATATCCATTGATACCTATTTCTCTCATATTGAGAATTGTATCTACTACTTTCCCCGTTTTATAATTATACCGAACAAGGCTTTGCGAATCATAATTATAGGTCGTATAATGTTCGCCATCACTCATTGAGCGCAATCCATAAACCGATTTTGTTCCAAAAGTTCTTTTTTTGTATAAATCCGTTAAATCAAATTTTTCTGTTTTCTGTGCAAAACTATACGAACTTGCCAAAATCGTAAGTAGCATCAGAATAATTCCTGTTCTTTTTTTCATAATATTTTTTACATTAAATTAACTAAAGACTAAAAAATTTCTAAAAACAGCTCTTTGTCTTATTTTTATTCAAATTTAATCTATTTATGGAATTTTAGAAAAAAATCTTTTTTTTGTTTTTGAAAAAAAATACTAATTTCGTGTTTATTAAACCGTTTAATTTGAATATAAGTTATTATAAAAAAACAAGATTCTATTTTCTTTCAATCAACTGTTTACGAACATATTACAAGCAACATCAAATAGGTATAAACTTTAAATACATTTATTCACTAAAAAACACACCATCATGTCTGATGTAATCAACAATTTTTTAGAATATATAAAAATAGATACCCAATCGGATCCAGAATCGACAAGCACTCCGAGCACAAAAAAACAACTTGATTTAGCTAATTTACTTATAAAACAGCTAGAAGCACTTGGTCTTGACTCGATTAGTTTAGACGAAAATGGCTATATAATGGCAAGTTTGCCTAGTAATTTAGACAAAAAAGTTCCAACAATCGGCTTCATTGCACACATGGACACTGCGCCAGATGCTTCGGGAGCAAATGTGAATGCGCAAATTATCGAAAATTATGACGGAAGCAACATTGTTTTAAACCAAGAAAATAACATGCTTCTCTCGCCAACGGATTTTCCTGAATTAAGCAATTATATTGGTCAAACCATTATAACTACCGATGGCACAACGCTTTTGGGCGGTGATGACAAAGCAGGAATCGCCGAAATAATGGCGGCAATGAAACATTTGATTGAAAATCCTGATATAAAACATGGAACAATAAAAATTGGGTTTACTCCTGATGAAGAAATTGGGCAAGGAGCAGATTTTTTTGATGTAGAAAAATTCGGAGCAGACTTTGCTTATACACTTGATGGAGGAGAAATTGGAGAATTAGAATATGAAAATTTCAATGCTGCTGGAGCAAAGATAAAAATCAATGGACGAAATGTTCATCCAGGAACGGCAAAAAACCAAATGATCAATTCGCAAATGCTCGCCATGGAGCTACACGCCATGCTGCCTGCCGATCAACG
>JAOZTL010000052.1 GCA_029942205.1 Bacteroidales bacterium
ATTGCAATCAACAACTTCCAAGTTATTTTAAAATAAAAAAGTGTCATTTAATTATATGTAGTACTTGTATGTTTCTATGAGTTATGTTAAGTATTATGGTGGTGGGGAAGATTAAGTTATAGATTAGAGATGAAAAAAAGCAATAAAGAAAAATCTGTTGTAAAAAAAGATTTTTCTTTATTATTATTTTTTGATTATTGAAATTGTTCAAAAAACCGCACATCATTTTTGAAAAACAGTCGAATATCTTTGATTCCATGTTTCAGCATTGTTGTACGCTCAATTCCCATTCCAAAAGCAAAACCAGAATAAACAGAACTATCTATGCCTGAGCTTTCTAGCACATTTGGATCAATCATGCCGCAACCCAAAACTTCGAGCCAGCCTGTATATTTACACACGTTGCAGCCTTTTCCTCCACAAAGCGAGCAGGATACGTCCATTTCTGCCGATGGTTCTGTAAATGGAAAGTACGACGGACGCAGACGGATTTTACTGTCTTTGCCATAAAATTCTTTTGCAAAATACAACAATGTTTGCTTTAAGTCGGCAAATGATACGTCTTTATCGATGTATAACCCTTCGATTTGATGAAAAATACAATGTGAACGTGCAGATATTGCTTCGTTACGAAAAACACGACCTGGCGAAATTGTCCGAATTGGAGGCTTTTGTCCTTCCATCACACGAACTTGTACCGACGAAGTATGTGTGCGGAGTAATATATCTGGATCTTTTTCAATAAAAAAAGTATCCTGCATATCACGTGCAGGGTGCTCTGGCGGAAAATTAAGTGCCGAAAAAACATGCCAATCGTCTTCAATTTCGGGACCCTCGGATACAGTAAAACCCAAACGAGTGAAAATGTCTATTATTTCATTGCGAACCAGCGTAATAGGGTGTCTTGATCCCTGTTGTTGTGAATCGGCAGTAAGGCTTAAGTCTAAATCTGAGCTACTTTGCTCATTATTTTTTAAGTCTTCTTTTAATTTATTTACTCGGTCTTGTGTCTTTGTTTTCAGATCGTTAAGTAGTTGTCCAAATTCTTTTTTCTGTTCTGGAATAACATTACGAAATTCTGAAAATAATTGTGTAACTTCTCCTTTTTTACTTAAAAAACGAATCCTAAATTCTTCTAGTTCATCAAGATTTTTTGCTGAAAAAAGTTCTACTTCAGCGATTAAGGTTTTTATTTTTTCAAGCATAATTAAATATCTGCTTTATTTTTTGTGAATATTAAAGTCTTCGATCTTTTAATGTCGCTCACGCAATTCTGTGAATTTTTATTATTTAGTAAAATACAGAATCATAATAGGCGATTAATTTTGTCCATATATTTAATAAGTGTTGGACAAGATTATCATTGCTAATCAAGGACGGTTACTGATATTATTTTTATATCTTCGATTGGGCGATCGCCTGGTGCTGTTTTTATAAGCGCAATTTTATCGATAATATCCAGACCTTCAATGACTTCTCCAAAAACTGTATATTCTCTATCTAAAAAAGGTGTGCCGCCAATGGTGCTGTATATTTCTCTTTGTTCTGCCGTAAATTTGTATTCATCCATCGGATATTCTTTTTCGACAATAACGCTTATTTCTTCTAATATTTTGTTCAGTTCGTCTTGATTACCTGCCTGTTGTAGAGAGTCTAGTTTTGTTAGAAGTGCTTTATTTTCGGGTTTGAAAGCGTATTCACGAATGTATTGATTTAATTTTCCATTCTTTAGATTCCCTTCTAATTGATCCAATTGCTGTGCATTCATTTTTTCGCCCTGAACAATATAAAACTGAGATCCTGACGATTCTTTTTCAGGATTCTGCTGGTCGCCCAAGCGTGCTGCCGATAATGCTCCTTTTTTGTGTATCAGTTTGCTATTAAATTCGGCAGGAATAGTATAACCAGGACCACCGCTTCCTAAATGCGTGCCTGTTGGTGCATTTTTAGATTCAGGATCACCGCCTTGTATCATAAAATTGGGAATAACTCGATGAAATAATAAGCCATTATAAAAGCCTTCTTTGGCTAATTTAATGAAATTATCACGATGCTTGGGAGTTTCATCGTATAGTTTGACAGTCATTGTGCCCATATTGGTCTCTATTTTCACCATTGTTTCTGTTCCTTCTTGTGCAGAAGTTGTGCAGTTTGTCAGACTTAATACGTAAAATCCGAGAATTAATTTAAATATAAATTTCATGATATTATATGTTAAAATAGTTTATTTCTTTAAAATAATTAATAGATGCTTCTTTTAATAAAAGATCTTCTTGTATTTTAGTTAAATTTGGATGTGTTGTATTTTTTATCCAAACAGGAAATCCATTTTCTTGTGTTTCACTTTTTGTGAAATATCCCCATTGACTGAGCAAGCAACTTGTGCCTATTTGAACCAAGTGAAGCTTTTCTGTTTGATTAAATTCTCTAAACCCTTGTCCCGATTCTTGTACTCCAATCAAAAACAGCACAATAGCTAAATCAATTCCTTGACCAAATTGAGTCTCCAGCTTTTTTTTTAATTGATTCCAATCGTTTGCTAGTTGATTTATTGACATGAATTTTTGTAATAATTTAGTGTTATTTATTCAAATATTTGCAAGGAACACTTTTGAAAAACAGAGACAAATGTACGTTTTTAATCTGAAAAATAATTATTTTTTTGCAAATGCTTGTTTTTTTAAATTTTATTTTGATAATTTGAGTTTAAATAGCTTATTAAGTAGCTGCATATAATTAAACGATACTTTTTTATTCTAAAACAATTTGTAATTTGTTGATTGCAACAGATTTGCACAAGTAGCAACATCAAAATAGCACGAAGTGCTAAAAAAGCTAAAATGATACTTACGATAGAATTTTTATAAAAAAGCATATAAATAAAACTTATTCTATATAAAATTGTAGCGTCTCTATTGTTTCATTATTCAAATGGTCTCTTGCTCGTATTTTTACTGTATTAATCGAATTACGCTTAAACCCTTTTATGGATAATGAATAACGTTTTTCTGAAAGATTATTGGTTGTATAATAAATATCTTTTGCTCCAATTATTTGATCTTGAGCACCTAAAAACAGATTTACATAATGTGGATAAACAGGTAAACCTTCTTTTTGACCAATTGCAGAGATACTAAAATTATACTTTATATCAGGACCTGTTTCGTCCATATAGGCAAATAGTTCGTTTCTATTTCTATTATTCACATTATCATACCCATAGTATTCGATTTGATGAAATCCTTCTTTATCAAAAGAGATTGGTTCGCTATATTTTTCTTCATTGTACTGATTATCCGTCCCATAAGTAATGTATTGCAAGCCTGATTCTGCGTCAGTAGCAGAAAACTTTAATTTTGTCTGTTTATTTATAAATAATGTATCTCTAGCTTTGTATGTCATGCCAATAAACTGGTGCTTTAATATCGGTCCCGACAAATCAACATAAACTCGACTAACTACGTGCTTGTATTTCTCAAATTTAGAACCATCCTTATCCGTTTCATTTGCCATATTATCTGTTGCATAATATTTCACAAGGTGAACGCCAGTAATACTTGGCAAATAGAATGGTTGATTATAAATATTGAAGATTGATCCATCTATAGAGTACATAATATTCTTTACTCCAGCTTTATTATCTACCGCAGTTAGTTTCATTTTGGTTCTTCCAGAGAAAAAGACTTTGTTGCCAAGCAAATAGCGGTCGCCAAGTATATCGGCAGCCATAATTGGTGCGGTTCGATCTAAATAAAATTCAACAATAAATTCCTCTTCTTTATTATCAACTTTATCAATAGAATAAAAATAAAGTTTATGGTCTCCATCAGATAATTGCTTGATTGGGAGACTACTACCATTCGTATACAACATTTCTTTTCCATCATCAAACCGATAATAAGTTTTGGCTACTCCCGAAATGCTATCCGTTGGGTCTAAATAAATTTGTGTTGCGATAGAGATAACTTTATCTTTTGCTATTCCTGTGATATTATAGTATGTTTTAGGACTACTTAAATCTGCAATAAAATCATACTCTTTTGATTCTTCTGCATTGCCAACATTATCTACCGCATAAAATTTTAGATTATAGTTACCTTCGGAATTTATTGGAATAATATTACTGTATTCTTTGTAACTTTCGCCATTTAAAGAATAGAATAATTGTTTGATACCCGAATTTGGATCTTTGGTTTGTATATCTAAGGATAAATTTTTGCCGTAATATTTTGTACTACGTGTAAAGTAACGAGGAGCTTTTTCAAATGTAACAAATGATTTTGGAGCAATACCATCTACATAAACTTCCCAAATTACTTCTGTCTTAGGTATTATTGTCTTTTTAGTATCCTTATTTACAGCATAGCGAGTTCGTACTTTATTTAATCCTTCGGTGTCAAAATAAGCTGGATTTGTATATTCTTTGCTTATTTTACTTTCCATAAGTAATCCTTCTCCTTCGGCAGTTGGCGATATTCTTATGAAGAATGGCAAGTCTTTGTTCCAATGTAAATTTCCTTCTTTATCTACATGATATTTTATTTCATGTGTTGGCTTCTCTTGTCCATTTATCACTATTGTAAATAAGAATATGATAAAGGTGTAGGTTAATTTTTTCAATTGCATTTTTTTTAATTTTTAATTATGTTAGTTTATATGCATCCCAATAACTAATATATCATCTGTTTGTTCCGTATTACCTATTTTTTTCCATTCTTCAATAGTTCTATCTAAAATATCTTGTTGTTCTGTCATTGGTTTTTTGTGAATTTCTAGTAGTAAGTTTTTAAATCGTTTAATCATAAACTTTCTATCTTTTTCGCCTCCAAATTGATCTTGATAGCCATCCGAAAAGCTATAAATACGTAATTCTTCATCTAAGTTAAGCGTTTGTTTGCTAAATTTAGATTGACTTCTTGCTTGTGAACCACCTACCGAAATTTTATTCCCTTTTAGTTGAGATAATTCATTGTTTTTTATTAGAATAAGTGGATTTTTTGCACCAGAAAAGCTTAACTCGTTATTTGCTCGATCGATTACAAATAACGATGCATCCATTCCATCATTATTTCCTGTAAGTTCTTGATTTAAAGCAGTATTTACGCCATTATGTAGCTCTTGTAAAATTTCATTGGGTTCTGTAATGCCCTCATTAATAACGATTTGATTTAAAATATTTGCTCCAATCATAGACATAAAAGCACCTGGGACTCCATGTCCTGTACAATCCATTGCTGCTACAATTAATTTGTCATTTTTATTTGTATACCAATAAAAATCGCCACTAACAATATCTCGTGGCTTGAATAAAATAAAAGAGTCTGGAATATAATCACTTAAAGTAACAGCATGCTGAAGCATAGCAGTTTGTATTAGATTTGCATAACGAATACTTTCCATTATTTGATGATTCTTCCTATTTAGCTCTTTATTATTTATATTAAGCTTGTCTCTATGTTGAATAATCTCTTCTTGTTGTAATAAAATTTGGGTGTTTTTTTCAGATAATTTAACATTTGATTTCTTTTTTTGTCTGAAAGCATAATAAAATAAGAAAGCAATAATAATGACAATAGTTAAGATTGCTCCAAAAATAATGAAATTCCGCTGGCGAGCTATTTTTTCATTTTGAGCTTCTTGTTCCATTATTTTCTGTGCCAATTGAGATTTTGATAAATTGGAAGCTAACGAATCTGCTTTACTTTCTGTTTCTTTTACTTGTTCATCTTTTTCCTTTAATTCGACTGTTTTTTTCTGTATTTCAAGCTCTTTTAGCCTGTTTTCTAGCGAAATTTGTTCGGAGCGAAGCATCTCATTCTCAACGGCTACACGGCTTTCACTCACGTATTCGTCTTGCATTTGCTTGTAGAAAGTCATGTATTTATCCAAATAATTTTTAGATTCTGCTTCATTACCCGCCGCTTCATTGGCTTCGGCTAATTGTAAATAAAAAATGGATATTTTTTCTAAATTATTTATTTCTTGAGCTAAGCCTAGGGCTTCTTCCAAATATCGGATGGCTTCATTGTATTTTCCTAGTTGCTTGAGTGATGCGGATAAATTAAGTAGCGAATTGAATAAACTTTCTTTTCCAAGTGGCGTGTTTTTTGCTACTCGTCTTGCTGCCACTGATTTAGATAAATGATCTACCGATCTCTGAAATTCACCCAAATCAGAATAAATCATCCCTAAATTACTATTAATTCCTGCAATCCCATTTTCATTGCCCAATTGTTCATTCAATTTCAGCGAGCGTTGATAGTAGTCGGCACTGGTCTCAAAATGATTGTGATTCCAATAAATACGAGCGATTTGATTTAAAAAATCACTGGCATTTCGGAGATCGCCTCTGGAGGAATAAAGATTATAATTTTCTTCGAAAATTCTTACCTGTCCTGAGTCTTGTCGAGAAAGTGGTTGGGCTGAATAAGTTTGAGCCATTGCAAACTGGGTGAACAGCAAGAATATAGAGAAAATATATAGCGTTCTTGTTTTTTTATACTGCATATTTTATTTTTTTTTGTTCTAACTTATTGAGTAAAGTTAGGAAAAAAAATTAGTATAACGAAAAAAAATCTTTTTTTTGCATAAAAAAATAGCGTATTTTAGCAATTGATAAAAGCTTGTCGAGAAGTTTAAAATATTCCTTGAAAAATAATAATAAAGAATATATTTTTGAATAGTATGTTAAATGATTTTTTGCAACAAGATATAATGTTTTTACAAGGAGTAGGCCCTAAAAAAGCAGAGCTTCTCGCAAAAGAGTTGTCAATTTATACAATTGAAGATTTATTGTACTATTTTCCGTTTAAATATATCGATCGTTCTGTTTTTCATGCGATTAAGCAGTTAAATCAAAACTTAGCTTATGTACAGATAAAAGGTCAATTTAAACAATTTTCGACAGTAGGAGAGGGCTATAAGAAAAGACTTGTTGCTCAATTTGTCGATGAGTCAGGAAGTATCGAAATTGTGTGGTTCAAAGCAGTAGCATGGGCAAGTAAAATTTATAAAAAAGAAATAGATTATGTCATTTTTGGAAAACCTAATTTTTTTAATGGGAAAATTAATTTTGTTCATCCAGAGATTGAAGAAGCCGAGAAGACAAGCAATGTCAAGTTAAATGCCACATTACAAGCATCATATAATACTACCGAAAAAATGAAAAAAGGCTTTCTTACGTCCAGAGCCATTTCTAAATTACAAGAAAACATACGAAAATCAATAAATACGGTTATTCCAGAAACAATGTCTGCTTATTTAGTCGAAAAACTTAAATTAATTTCGATCAATGAAGCATTACGAACGATTCATTTTCCTGAAAATACAAATAATATTAAAAAAGCTGAATATCGACTTAAATTTGAAGAATTATTTTATATTCAATTAAATATTTTTAAACAAAAAAATAATCGAAAGGTAAATATTAAATCTTATATTTTTCAGCATGTTGGAGAGTATTTTAATCAATTTTACACTAATAATTTGCCTTTTGAATTGACAGGAGCACAAAAGCGGGTATTAAAAGAAATACGTAAAGATTTAGGTTCGAGCAGACATTGTAATCGATTATTGCAAGGAGATGTAGGAAGTGGGAAAACATTAGTTGCATTAATGTCTATGTTACTTGCATTAGATAACGATTATCAGGCTTGTTTGATGGCACCAACTGAAATTTTGGCACAACAACATTTTATTACCATCCAAGAGTTTTTGAAAGGCTTAAATATTGAAATAGAAATATTAACAGGATCGTCGAAAACGAAAAAAAGACGAGTTCTACATCAAGATTTGAGCGAAGGAAAAATTCAGATTATAATCGGGACGCATGCCTTGCTCGAAGATGTTGTGCAATTTAAGAATTTGGGGCTAGTAATTATCGACGAGCAGCATCGTTTTGGCGTGGCGCAACGTGCTCGCTTGTGGAAAAAAAATAATTTACCGCCTCACGTGATTGTGATGACAGCCACGCCCATCCCTCGAACGCTAGCCATGACTGTTTATGGCGATTTGGAAATGTCGGTGATTGATGAATTACCACCTGGACGAAAAAAAATAAAAACCATACACGCCTTTGATTCCAAGCGTTTAGGGATTTTTAAATTTATAAGAGAAGAAATAGAAAAAGGAAGACAAATATACATTGTGTATCCACTAATTGCCGAATCGGAACACATGGATTACAAAGATTTAGAAGATGGATACGAAAGTATTTCAAGAGCATTTCCATCACCTAAATATGCGGTAAGTGTAGTACATGGTAAAATGAAAGCTGCCGAAAAAGAGAAAGCTATGCAACTATTTGCTAACGGGCAAACTCAAATTATGGTGGCAACCACCGTTATCGAAGTCGGAGTAAATGTACCAAATGCTTCGGTGATGATTATTGAAAG
Source organism: Bacteroidales bacterium (assembly GCA_029942205.1). Classification (GTDB taxonomy): domain Bacteria; phylum Bacteroidota; class Bacteroidia; order Bacteroidales; family JAOZTL01; genus JAOZTL01. Next base: position 8,394 of record JAOZTL010000052.1, read on the forward strand.
TGCCGAGCGATTTGGACTGTCGCAATTGCACCAATTGCGAGGTAGAGTAGGGCGTGGAGCAGAACAATCCTATTGTGTTTTGATGACTTCTTACAAGCTAAGCAAAGACAGTCGAACTAGAATAGATACCATGGTGAGTACGACAGATGGATTTCTTATTGCCGAAGTTGATCTCAAATTACGTGGTCCTGGCGATTTGGAAGGGACTCAACAAAGTGGGATTTCGTTTGATTTAAAAATAGCTAACTTGCTGAAAGATAGTGAAATATTGCAACATGCAAGACATATTGCAAACAAAATCATAGAAGACGATCCTAAACTTGAAAAAGAGCATAATTTATTATTAGAAAAACAACGAAAAAGGCTCTTTTCAAAAAAAGTAAGCTGGGGGCAAATTAGCTAATTGTAATGTATTATTGACTTGCGAAGCATGAAAAAAGCAGCAATTAAATTGCTGCTTTTAACTTTACTGAATAAACTTTAAAAAATAACTTCTTTCAATATCAAAATTACAGATTTAATATGGAGAGTCTTAAATTTCATACTAAATTTTTAATGATTAAGACATGTATCTTTTGAGCTTTTTTTCTAAATCAAGAATGTAATTATTAAAATCTTTATTTGTTTCACATAAATTTTTTACTGTTTTATAAGCATGTAATACTGTGGCATGATCTTTTCCTCCTATTTCAGCACCAATGCTTGCTAATGACAGGTTTGTGTATTTTTTAGTAAAATACATTGCTGTTTGTCGAGCTTGCACAATTTCTCTTTTTCTGCTTTTTGAATGTAGCAGTTCTTCTTTAATATTGAAATAATCGCAAACTTCATTAATAATTTCTTTTACATTTATTTCTCTTCGTGTATATTTTACTAATTTACTTATCGTTTGTCTTGCCAAATCAAGCGTAAGCTCTTTTTTGGTGAGCATTGATTGTGCCAAAAACGAAATTAATGCACCCTCTAATTCCCGTACATTCGTTGTTATATTAGCAGCAATATATTTGATTACCTCTGGCGCAATATTGATTCCGTCCTTATAGCGTTTTTTTTCTAAAATGGCTTCACGAGTCTCAAAATCAGGCACTTGTAGTTCTGCAGATAAACCCCATTTGAAACGTGAAAGTAAGCGTTTTGATAAGCCTGTGAGATCAATCGGAGCACGATCAGAGGTGATAATTATTTGTTTGCCAGATTGATGCAAATGATTGAAAATATGGAAAAAAATATCATTCGTTCCTGTTTTTCCTGCAAATTCTTGAACATCATCCACAATAAGCACGTCTATCATCTGATAAAAATGGATAAAATCATTCCGATTGTTGTTGCGTGTAGCTTCTGCAAATTGAGTCATGAATTTGTTTGCACTCACGTATAAAATAATTTTTTCGGGAAAGCGATTTTTTGCCTCAATACCAATAGCTTGGGCTAAATGCGTTTTTCCTAAACCAGATTCGCTATACAAAAATAATGGATTAAATGTTGTTCCACCAGGATTATTTGCAATAGCATAACCAGCTGAGCGAGCCAAACGATTACAATCACCTTCTACAAAATTGTCGAAATTTTTGTCTGGATTTAGCTGTGGATCAATATGCACTTTTTTGATACCCGGAATCACGAACGGGTTTTTTATCTCATTGTTACGAAGTGGCATATTGACCGGCTTATTTGTCAGGCTAGATCGATTACCTGCTGGAAGCTGCATGGTGGCTGGATGGGAATTGGATTTTTGACTATTATCCATGATTATAGTATACTCCAAACGTGCATCCTTACCTAGATTTCGACGTAAAGTCATTTTTAGAATATCAATGTAGTGCTCTTCTAAATATTCATAGAAAAAAGGACTAGGTACTTGTATCGTTAAAATATATCGCTCTAATTTGACAGGAATAATTGGGCTAAACCAAGTTCGATAACTTACTGCTGGAACATTGTCCTTAATTATTGCTAGGCATTTATTCCAAATTTCTTCGTGATTTCTATCCATTTAATTTCTAGCTTTTTAAATTTATTTCTTCTGGTACTTTCGATCGACTTAAAGGTTAGAAAAAAAAACTTTAAAAAAAAATGGTTTTTCGCTTGATTTTTTCAATTATTCACTATGCATATTATTTTCAGCGGTTTATTTTTTGAAAAAAAATAATAATAATTTATTCATTTGATAATCAAGTGGTTATATTAAGTTTTTAGAAATGAACTACTTAACATGATTACTTCTTAATTTAACAAATAGTGTTTTGTATTGTATTGATAATCAGACGAAAAGAAGTATTGGCTAGTTATTTTTAAGCTAACTGATTTTTACAGAGCTTATTAAAAGATTCATGTTTGGTTTGTAATATATAAGTGATTATTATATAACAAAACTTTTAAAAATAGTACTTATACCAAAGTAACAATCTTTGTTCTGTTTTAAGTTTATAAAAAGTTAATTTTTTTTACATAAAACTCATGCATTTTCGATATTTTTGGTTTTCTGCTATTCTTTCATAAATAACATTAAAATATTTTGAAGGATATTTTATCTGTTTTCTGATAAAAAAGAAATTATATTATGTTTATATTTATGA